>PXDE01000432.1 GCA_003566475.1 PVC group bacterium
ACCCGGTTTTGCAGGGGTTTTTGCGTGCAGGCCCGGAACTCGGGCTAGACCCCTGCTCCTACGTCTTTGGGGCCAATCTCTCGCAGGCGAGCAGAGCCACCAGGTACGCGCCGGCCGCGACCCAGCCGGTGGCGGGGAGGCCGGTCTGCATGGCGAGGAGGGCGGCTAGGGGGGCGGCGAGGACGGAGAAGCAGCCGTTGACCCCCCAGGCCCAGGGGATGAGCCCGGGGCGGGAGGGTTCGAGCAGGCGCAACGCCAGCGGGAACGGCATGCCCAGAGCCACGGCGGGCGCCATGAGGATCGCCAGTCCCAGCGCGCCCCGCACCGGTCCCGCGAGAGGAAGGGTGGCCCGAAGCAGCGCGGGCTGCCCGAGCTGCGCGAGCACGATGATGGCCAGCACCGTCCCCAGCACCCGTCGCAGCGTCCGGGGCGTGGCGGGCAGCCGGGAGCTCAGGGCGCTGCCCGCGCCCATCCCGCACAACAGGGCGGCGATGACGCCCGCCGCCGCGTACAGAGAGTGCCCCCAGTACAGCGTGAACCGCTGGATCCAGAGGATCTCGAGGGTCATGAACCCCAGTCCGATCCCCGCGAAGTACAGGAGCCCGCCGCCCCGCCCGCCCCGGGGCAGGCCGCGGGCGGCCAGGGGCGCGAGAATCAGCAGGAACGCGGCCGCTCCCAGCACGACCACGATTGCCCCGACCAGTACCGAGCCCATCTCGATCCAGGCCAGGGTGCCGGTGGCGGTGAGGGCGCGGATCTCGTCGAGCCGGGTCCAGCGGATGAACTGGTGGAAATAGGGGGCGTCGTCGGTGGGGGGGTCGATGCGGAACGGATAGGCGGCGGCGAAGGTTTCCCGGTCGCCGCGCAGAATGGCCTCGAAGCCTCGGTCGAGGGTGTCGTCGTCGAGGACATGGCTGCGGGCCTGTTCGGAGAGGTCGTCGCCCAGGCGCCAGACGAAGTCGAAACCGAGCGGGTCCAGCGCGTCGCGGGTCCGGTGCCGGACGCGGTCGGGGTCCGGAATGGAACGCGCGGCGGCCACGGCCAGCATGTCCCAGCTCCGGGCCGCGACCACATGGCGGGCGGGGTCGGCCACGCCCTCGGCCCGCAGCGATTCGGCGAGCAGGGCGAGCAGGCGCAGGCTCTGGCGCGGCGGCTGGTCGAGCACCACGCTGAAGCCCAGCCAGCCGTCGGATTCCAGGGCCCGCCACATGGACCGGAAGGACTCGAGCGTGAGCAGGTAGTCCTCCTGGAGCGCCTGCACCCCCAGGCCGCCTCCGAAGGCGCCCTGGGGCGGAAGCAGGATGAGGTCGTAGGTTCGCGGCGGACGGCTCAGAAAGGCCCGGCCCTCGCCTACGGTCAGGTCGGCCCCGGGGTAGGCCCGGCCCAGCAGGCTGGCCACCGCGGGGTGGGGCTCGACCGCATCCACCTCCCGCGCCTCGCCGAGCACATGGCCGAGCAACGCGCCGCCTCCAGGATGGAGGACAAGCGCCCGCCCGGGGTCGGGGGCCACGAACAGGGGCAGGGCCTGCACGCTTTGGGCCAGCAGATGAGGGCTTCCGGCGGGGTCCGGGGGAAGGATGGCCCCGTAGCCATCCCCATTGCGGAACAGGTGGGGTGCGGGCGGGATCTCACCCGTGAACCCGAGACTCAGCCCGGGCGCATGGCGGAGGGCGGGGGCGACCACCTGCTGGATCCGCCCCATGGGATGAGGGGCATCCTCGACGATCCGCGCCTCGGGAAGCTGGAGGGCGTAGGCGATGGGCTTGTAGGCGGAGCGGGGCGGGTCGGGGGCGGCCGTGGCCGCCAGCAGGCCGACGCCGGCCAGGCCGGCGCCCAGCACGAGAGGCCAGCGGCGGCGGCCGGACGTGCTGGCGAAGGCGAGGACGGCCGCCACGGCCAAAGCGGTGCCTAGAAGCGGCATGGCCTGCTCGGGATGGAGCAGGTGAAGCAGTCCGAGTCCCAGTCCGGCCCCCGCCGCCGAGCCGAGCAGGTTGGCGGCGTAGCGGCGGCCGATGGCGGCGGCGTCGCGCATGAACACCAGGCCGAGAAACAGCGCCGAGAAGAAGAAGGGAAGAAAGGCAAGGGCGGCGCTGGTGAGCACCGGCGCCCAGGCCCGGGCGTCCACGAAGAGAAGCGGGAAGTCGGTGCGGGCGGCCGCCCGCTGGGCCGCCGGAAGGCCGAGCAGACAGCCGAGGGCGGCGGCCAGAAGCGAGGCGGGGAGCACCCGGTCGGCGTGGCGCAGCGACCAGGATCGGGTCAGGGCCAGCAGGGTGCCGCTGGACCCAAACCCGAGCAGAGCCAGCGAGATCACCACGAACGCGAAGTGATGCCCCTGGGTCTGGGCCAGGGCCTGCATCAGCGCCACCTGGAGCGCGATCAGCGCGGCGGAGGCCAGAGCGACCGCGGCGTCGAGGGCCCTGGAGGATGGAGGAGGAGCGGGCATAAGAGGAGATGGTGACCGGTGACCGGTGCCTGCTTGATACGCTTGCGGCCTGGGGCGTGCAAGCGGGGAACTCTCAGGAACCCGCATGCGAGCCGTGCCCGAGTCCCTGCCTCCGCAGGGTTGTCCGGCCATGGGCAGATTGACGACAAAGGACAAACAGACTAGTTTGGTCTAGTCAATTCCAGTCCGGGAGATCCGCCATGCAGACCACCTCGTTGTTCGACGCCAAGACGCACCTGTCCCGCCTTGTGGAGAGCCTTGTTTCCGGCGAGGAGGATGAGGTGATCATCTCCAGGCACGGGAAGCCGGTCGCACGCCTCACCGCCCTTCCGCATGCGGACGTGACGAAGCGGATCGGCCTCGCGGCGGGTCGGTTCAAGGTGCCCGACGACATCGACGTCGACAACCCCCGGATCGCCAAGCTCTTCGCCTCCGGCAGGGCCACGCCATGAGGCTCCTCCTCGACACCCATGTCGCCCTCTGGGCCCTCACCGGGAGCCCCCGGCTCTCCGCCCGGGCTCGCGAACTGATCGGGGACGGCGCCAACGAAGTGGTGGTCAGCGCGGCGACCGTCTGGGAGATTGCCATCAAACACAGCCTGGCCCGAACGACGATGCCGGTGTCCGGGGAGGAGGCCGCCCGGCTGTTCTCGGAGGCGGGGTATATCGAGCTCCCGGTCACCGCCGCGCATGCCGCCGCCACCGAGAGGCTCCCTCCCCTCCATGCCGATCCCTTCGACCGGATCCTCGTGGCTCAGGCCATCGCCGAGCCTCTCCGCCTACTCACGCACGACCGCGCCATCTGCGCGTACGCCGGTCCCATCGAACGGGTGTAACGCCAAGGCCGCCAAACCCAGTGCGTCGTCTCAGGGCTACCGGTCGCTCCGCAGCTCCAGCCAGGCGATCTCCTCGGGCGTGAGGCCGACGTCGAGGGCGGCGAGGTTCTGCTCGATCTCCTCCACGGTGCGGCAGCCGACTAGCGGGCGCACGTCGAAGGGCTGGCTGACCACGTAGGCGAGGGCGATCTGGGGCAGGGTGAGCCCCTTCTCCCGGCTCAGGGTCTCGGCCCGGTCCAGCCGCTGGAAGTTGTCCTCGCGGGCATAGCAGCGCACGGCCAGGGTGTCGAACGTGCTGTCGAACGAGTCCAGGTTGTCGCGCCGGAACCGGCCCGAGAAGAAGCCGCCGGCCAGGCTGGACCAGGGGATGACGGTCATCCCGGCCTGGGCGTACCAGGCCCGGGCCGCCTCGCCCGCCGGGCCGCCGATGGACACGCACTCCGGCCAGGGCTCCTCGTGCTGGGCGGCCAGGCTGAAGTTGGGGCTGCTCACCGCGAAGGGGGTCAGGCCGTGCTCCTTCGCATAGGCGTTGGCCTCGGCCAGGCGTTCGTGGGTCCAGTTGGACCCGCCGTAGGCGAGGATGCGGCCCGCCTCCCGGTGCTGGTGGAGCGTCTCCACGATGGGGCCCACCGGCGCCGACGGATCGTCGCGGTGGAGCACGAAGAGGTCGAGGTAGTCGGTCTTCATGCGGGCCAGGCAGTCGTGGATGTCGGCGGTGATGTCGAAGGGGGTCACCCGCCTGCGGTCCGCGTTGTGGTGGGCGCCCTTGGCCAGGACGTTGACCTTCTCCCGGTTGCCCCGGGAGGCGATCCAGCCGCCCAGCAGGCGGTCCACCTTGCCGTTGCCGTAGACGTGGGCGGTGTCGAAGGTGTTGATGCCCCGGGCGAAGAACGCGTCGAACAGGGCGTAGGCGGGCTCGGGGTCGTCCACCGACCCCAGCATCATCGCGCCCTGGACGATGGGGGAGACGGGATTGCGGAGACCGGGGATGGCGGGGGCGAGGGTCATGAACGCTCCTGGGGGTAGGCGAGGCCCCAGAGGGCCCGGATGCGGTCGAGGGTTTCCATGGTGGCGACGGTTTCGGCCCAGGGGATCACCGGGCTTTCCAGCAGGCCTTTGCGGAGGCAGCGGGCGGCCTCGTCGGCCTCGCAGGTGTAGCCGTTGCCCGGGTAGGGCAGGTCCATCTCCTCGGTGGACTTCCCGGCGGTAAGGATCAGCCGGGTGCCTTTCCACCAATGGGAGGGCAGGCGGATCGACCCTTCGGTCCCGTAGAGGGTGGCCTCGTGCTTCGTGCTCGTGCGTACGCCGGACACGCAGGAGGCGAGGCGGCCGCCGGGGAACCGGAGGCTCCAGGCGGCCTGCTCGTCCACGCCGGTCTCGCCGAGATGGGCCAGGCCGGCCACGTCCTCCGGCGCGTCCTCGAACACCCAGTGGGCGAGGGACGCGCAGTAGACGCCGACATCGAGCAGCCCGCCTCCGCCCAAGGCAAGATTGAGCAGCCGGCTCTCCGGGTTCCAGCCGGCGCGGAAGGCGAAGTCGGCCACGAGCAGGCGCGGCTCGCCGATGGCTCCGGCCCGGATCAGCTCGCGGGTCCTGGCCAGCACGGGCAGGCATCGGGTCCACATGGCCTCCATCAGGAACACGCCCTTCTCGCGGGCCCGCTCCACCACCGTCCGGGCCTCGGCCGCGTTGAGCGTGAACGGCTTCTCGCAGAGCACGGCCTTGCCGTGGTCGAGGCAGAGGATGGCGTTCTCCGCGTGCATGGGGTGCGGGGTGGAGATGTAGATGATGTCCACCTCGGGGTCCGCCACCAGCGCCTCGTAGGAGGCATGGCGGTTCGGCGCGTCGAACCGGTCGGCGAAGGCGTCGGCGCTGGGCTGGGCCCGCGACCCCACCGCGACCAGCCGCGCCCCGGTGGCGGCCTTCAGCCCCTCCGCGAACTTCCCGGCGATGTTCCCGGTCCCCAGAATGCCCCAGCGGATCTCGTTCCCTTCCTTCGTCATCATGCTCCTCTTGAGGTGTGCTCGAACAAAGAAGGGGCAGGCTAACGGACGAGGGACGCGGTGACCAGTAATCAGTGATCGGTGGTCAGGGAGGGCCGCTGGACCGCTGGGCTCAGCCGGGACAGGGGGAGAGACAGGCCGCTGCGCGGCGGGGATTGGGGATTGGTTTAACTGGGGGGAGCGCCTGTCCTGTCGCCATTCGCTATCGCTATCGATTCTCGCGGCTCGGATGGGGGCGCGAGGAGCCTCGGAACCGCAGAATGTCGAACGTCGAACGGGGCAGCCAGTACCTCGCTGTCTGTGACAGCGAGGACGCATGTGTGGCGCCTGGCTGGAGGAAGGCTTGACCATGGCTTCTCTTCCGCCCAGGCCTACGCGCGTCCGGCACGGGGTCGCCCATGACACCGGTCTCGCCCGGCGTTCACGTGTCCTCCAGGCCCACCTTCGCGTCGGCCAGACGTTGCGCGAGTTCGGGTTCCTTGCCGTGGGTCCGGGGCGGTGGCCGGTCCGGGCCGGAGGGCGGGCGGAGACGGGCCAGGCGAACGGGGGAGATGCCGAGACGGTGGCCGAGCAGGATGGTCTGATGCCGCAGACAGGTGCGGAACACCCCCTCGTCGCGCCAGCGCCGTCCCGAGGTGGCGGCGGCTTCCGGGGCGATGACCACCCGGCCCCGGCGCCGGAGCTGGCGGATGAGGTGCACATCCTCGAGGATCGGCCACTCCGGATAGCCCCCGAGGCTCTCGAACACGAAGCGGCGCATGAACAGCCCCTGATCCCCGTAGGGCAGCCGAAACGCGGCGTTGCGGAAACGGACCATGCGCTCGATCAGAGCCCCGCCCGCGATCCGGTCGCGCAAAGCGAACCGGAAGGCCCCCGCGGCCACCCCAGGCCGGGCCAGGTGGTCGGCGACCAGGGCGCAGCAGCGGGCGGGGGGCTCCGTGTCGGCATGGAGGAACAGCAGGAACTCCCCGGTGGCCAGCCGCGCCGCGCGGTTCATCTGCACGCCCCGGCCCCGGGGGCTCTCGACCACCCGGGCCCCGTGCATCCGGGCCACCTCGCGGGTGCCGTCGCGGCTGCCTCCGTCCGCCACCAGCACCTCGTGGGGACGGGCCTCGGTCAGGCGGGGCAGAAGCCGGGTCAGGCAGACGGCCTCGTTGAGCGCGGGGATGATCACCGACACCCTCCGGCCCTCGTCGAGGGCGGCGTGGGCGTCGGGCAGGTCGTCGGGCGTGTCCACATCCGGGAGCGCGGGCAGGAGGATGTAGGAGCAACCGGCCGCCGTGGCCTGGCCCAGGCTGGCCGCGAGCACCTCCGGGCCGCCCCAGGCGATGCCGTCGAAAATGGCCGGACAGGGCCGGGTCATGCCGACCAGCACATAGCCCCCGTCTTCGGCGGGCACGAACACCAGCGGCGTCCGGTCCAGGGCTGCCCGGGCGGCGAGCAGGGTCCGCTCGTCCATGCGCGGGCAGTCCGTTCCGATCACCAGCACCTTGCGGGCCCCCCGCGCGAACTCCGCCTCCGTGGCCCGGGCCATCCGCTCCCCGAGGTCGCCCTCGCCCTGGGGGGAGGAGGCCAGCGGTCCCAGCCAGACCCGCATCTCGGCCGGGGTGGCGTCCTCGGCCAGAACCTTCACCCGGAGGTTGGGGTCGGCTGTCCCCAAGGCCCAGGCTCGGCCCGCCACCTGCCCGGCCATGGCCCGCTGCAAGTCCGTCGCCCCCTCCGCCCCCAGCGCCGGGATGAGCCGGCTCTTGACCCGGCCGGGCCGGGGGTAGCGGGTGAAGATCAGAATGGTGTCGAAGGGCATGGGGTTCGTGTGCATGCCTGCGTCATGCCGGGGCCGCCTCGGGCTCGGAGTCGGCGTCGGCGTCGGGGTCGAGGCCCGCCTCGCGGATGGCCCGGCGGGCGATCCGGGTGATGAGCACGGTGACCGCCGCCGTGGCGATCAGCCCCACCGCATACGCGGCCCATTGTCCGGCGGTGAGCCCCCGGGCCCCGGCCCGGCCGATGGCCCCGATGTACACGTAGAGCAGAGTCCCCGGAAGCATGCCCACCCACGAGGCCACCACATAGGGCAGAAACCGGACCCGGGTAAGCCCAAAGGCGTAGTTGAGCAGGGTGAACGGGAAGATCGGCGACAGCCGGGTGAGGCCCACGATCTTCCAGTCCTCCCTGGCCAGGGCCCGGTCCAGCGCCGCGAAGGCCGGTTTGCCCTCGATCTTCGCCGCCACCATGTCGCGGGCCAGGAACCGGCCGACCAGAAACGCGGCCGCCGCCCCCAGGGTGGAGGCGACCGACACATAGAGGGTTCCCCGGAGGATTCCGAACAGGGTTCCCGCCGCCAGGGTCAGGGCCGAGCCCGGGACCATGAATACCGTGGCCACGATATAGACCAGGGAGAACACCAGCGGTCCCCAGATGCCCAGCGACTCGACCCACTCGACAGACCGGTCGAGCAAGCCCCTGGGGTCGCCGAAGAGAAAGGCGGCGGCGATGACGGCCACGAGGACGGCCAGGGCGAGCTTCCGGGAGGCGGAGAGGCCCCGGCGGGGTTCCGGGAGGGCGGGGTCATGGCGTCTGCTCATTGAGGCTCCAGTCGTAGTTCGTGTAGCGGATGCGGAGGTCGCCGGTGAGCACGGCCCGCCGTTCGGCGGGATCGGCGATGAAGGGGGCCACGTACTGCGCGAGGGTCCGGCCTTCCTTCGTGAAGTCCTCCGTGAACCAGTCGAAGATCTTCGACAGATACAGGGTGCCGCCCCGGATATCCACCCGGTTCTTCGACGCGTCGGCCATGAAGATCCGGGCCTGTTCGTCGAGCTTCGCGGGATCGCGTTTGAGGGCGGCGTAGTCCACCATGCCCTCCTCATCCACATGGCGGCGAAGCACCTCGGTGAACCCCTCGTGGCCGTGGTCGAACGCGGCCGCGCGAACGGGGAGCATAAGCAGGCTCAAGGAGATTAGCGGAAGAAATCGGCGCATGGTTTCGGCTCCGGAGGTGGAAGGTGAACAATCTCCTCCTGTGTCGCCCGAGACCGTCGGGGATGAACGCGATGGGGGGGGATGAGTGTTCAGTGTTCAGGGTTCAGGGAGGGGGCAGTAGGCGGTGGTCTGTGGGGGCCGCTGGTTCGGTGGGCCAGCCGGATGACGGGTGAGACGGCTGGGGTGATGTGGGTTGTGGGATGTGGACGGTGGCCTTCCCGTGGCCCGGGGGGGCCTCCCCCCGGGCCTCTGGGATCCCTCGGGTGGCACGGGATTTCTCCCGGGGCCGACGTCTCCTCATTGGGGGCAAGGCACAGGAGCAGGCGCCCCCGTGCCACGTCGGAACCGCAGAATGTCGAATGTCGAATTCCGAATGTCGAAGGAAGGCCCTCGCTCGAAGGAAGGCACGCCTCGGAGAGGAGGGCCGACCGGGAGGGCGAGGCTCCTGCCGAGCTGGTGCTGAAGGCGCCGCCGCCTAACGGAGCCCAGGGCGTAGCCCGCGTCGGGCCAGAGGCACGCACGTGAACAAGCCCCAGGAATCAGCGCCCCGCTCCGACCCGCCCTGAAGGGGCGGCCGCAAGCGTGTGCACAGGCACCGTCTGGATCGGCGACGAGTTTCGACCTAACATATTCCACCGCACCTCCGCCCTCGACTCGACACGCCCGGTGGCGTTTCATGGGCGCGATTCCCTCCCCCCTTCCCCATGTCCCAACCCCCGACCGCCCCCGCCAATTCCCATCGCCGCGAATATGCGGGTCTGGCCACGAGCTACGACCGCCGGTGGGCGGGGTACATCCGGGCCACCGTGGTCCGGACTCTGGAGGGGGTGGAGGTCGCGCCGGGGGCCGCCGCGCTGGATGTCGGCTGCGGCACCGGCGCCCTGCTGGCGGAGCTGGATCGGCGTCAGCCACGAGCCCGCCTGGCCGGAATCGATCCCGTGCCCGAGATGCTGGCCGTGGCCCGTCGCCGGCTGCCCGAAGCCTGCGACCTGCGCGAGGGCTGCGCCGAACGGCTCCCCTGGGACGTCGCCGCGTTCGACCTCGTGGTTTCCGCCAACGCCCTCCATTATATGGACGATCCCGAGGCCGCCATCCGCGAGATGGCCCGGGTCGTCCGACCCGGGGGACATCTGATTCTCACCGACTGGTGCGCGGACAGCCTTTCCATCCGCCTGCTCGAGCGCTGGCTCCGCCATACCGGTCGCCCGGCCCACCAGATCCTGACCGCGTCCCGCCTCCGCGGCCTCGCCGAGACCGCCGGGTTCAGGGTCACCGGCCTCGACCGGTATCGAGTAGGATGGCTGTACGGGATGATGACCCTGCGGGCGGTGCGCGGAGAGGCCGAGCCGCCCCGGGAGGGCGAGGCTCCTTCCGAGCCGGAGCGAGAACCGAGCCTGCACCGATCCTGAATGGAGGAATCCCTGGCCAGTGAAGGCCGCTGGCCCCGCGTCCCGACGTACGCTGGCTGGGCATGCGGATCGGCGGCCTGAAGGGCCGGGTTGCCTTAGCCCAGGGCATCGCCCTGGGGACTCGGTGCCCATCGATGCGGCCTGAACGGCCGCGTTAGATCTGCCGGGAACGCCCAACTGCGCCGGACGCCCCGGGCTAACCCGGCCCTTCAGGCCGGATGCGTTTCCCGCCGCGTGGACCCAGCCCGGTGGGCTGGGCTAAGGGAACGCGACCCTTCGGGCCGCCGCGGATCCGACGGAGCGTCCACGACGATGAAGCGGCGGGGTCACCCGGCGTGCAGCCGTTCGCGCACCCATTCGCGGACGAGGTCCGTCTCGGCCATGCCCCGCCGCATGGCGGCGCGGTGCAGCGCTTCCGCCTCGTCGGGAGGCAGGGCGACCCGCAGTAAGCTCTCCGTCCGCCGTCCGAACACGGGTTCGATGACCTCCTCCAGCTCGCTTTCCAGATCGGTCAGATCATGCGAGTCCCAGAAACGGGCCAGTTCGGCGACGGAGTCGCTCTTGGGAATGCTGCTCATCGGTTCCTGGATCGGTTGTATCTCTTCCGTTCGTTTCGTGTCATCGGCCGGGCCGTGACCGGATATCCCTTCCCGTCCGCAAACTGAATGATGACGCAGAACAGATGGCGCCCGGCCCGGGTCTGGCCTAGCACGTAGTACACCGGGTTCGGGCCCTCCGTCCTCCCGCGCAGCACGAGCGGATGGGTGAAGCACACCTCCTCGACTTCGTACGGCCGGATTCCGTGGTTAGCGATATGCTCAGTCCGATCATGGGGCCAGAGGATTTCTCTGATCATCACCTTCCAACCTTAAGGGACGCCGGGGACGACCGCAAGCCGCGCATCCGGATCGATTCCACCGCTACCCCCTTCGCCCCCGAACCTGGCAGCCGGGGATGTGGTCGGCGAGCCGGTTGAGGCAGGTCAGGAACGTGCTCTTGCCGCACCCGGACGGATCGACCAGGGCGGTGATGCAGCCCCGGTGCAGGGGGGGGTCCACTCCGGTCAGGGCGGGCGTCGCCCCATAGCGCACGGACAGATCCCCGACCTCGGTCACGGGAACCCGGGCGTCGCAGCAGGCGGGCCGGTCGGCCCAGGGCCGGAGGCGGTCAGGGCGCCGGCGCAACTGCTGCCCGCGCCCGCCGTGCAGCCCAGGCAGTGGAAGCCCGTGCGGATGGGCAGGTCGGCCATCGAATCCGGGGTGACGTCCCACAGGAACAGCGGCTTCTCCTTCCGAAGCTGCATGAACAGCATCTGGTTGAAGTCGCAGTCGAACACCTCGCCCCGCCAGCCGATGTTAAGGGTGTTCCGGCACATCAGGCCCTCCACCGTGGCCGGGTTGAAACTGTTGGCCAGGAGGTCGAGGTACTCGTCCCACTTCCCCTGCTCCTGCAAGTCCTGGGCGAACCGGGCCAGGGGCAGGTTGGTGATGGCGATGAGCCGGGTGAACACGATCCCGTACCGGCTCTTCAGTTCGCGTTTGTAGTCGCGTTCAAGCGCGTCCTGATCCGGCGGCAGGTAGGGGCCGAGCGGGTTATAGACCAGGGTCAGAGGCAGGCGCGTCCCGTAGCCCGCCGCGCTGAGCTTCCTCAGGGCGGCGATGCTCTTCGCGAACACCCCGTCGCCCCGCTGGGCGTTGACGTTGTCCTCGAGGTAGCAGGGCAGCGAGGCCACCACCTCGACCTCGTGCCCGGCCAGATATTCGGGCAGCCAGGCGTAGGGACGGGTCTCGATGATGGTGAGGTTGTTGCGGTCGATGACATGGGCCCCCGCCTTCCGCCCCGTCTCCACGAAGTACCGGAAGTGGTCGCTCAGCTCGGGCGCCCCCCCGGTGATGTCCACCACCTTGGGCCGGTGCCGGAGGATCCAGGCCCCCACCTTGCGGGCGGTGGGCTCGTCCATCATCTCCTTGCGCGTGGGCCCGGCGTCCACATGGCAGTGCCGGCAGGTCTGGTTGCACTTGCGGCCCACGTTGATCTGCAACACCTCGAACCGGCTGCGGGTCAGCTCCAGCCCGTGCTCGTCGAGCTTCAGCTCGAACCGGTTTCGCCGGCGCGGCTTGCGGCCGGTCAGGGTGGCGGCGGAGGCGGGTTCCAGAAGGTCAGTCACAGCATCCACCCCGTTTCCCTTTCCAGGCCTGGACGGTGACGCTCCGGAACTCGATGCCCTCCACCGTCCGCCAGGGCTCGGCGTCGCGCCTGAGCACCTCGGTCCCGCAGAACCCGGCCTTGGCGAAGGCCTCCGGAAACCCGGACTCGGTGAAGGCGCCGCTGAGGCATCCGCTCCACAGCTCGGGATCGCTCTGCATGGCCTCGGGCACCGGCCGGTCGCTCACGATGTCGGAGATCACCGCCCGCCCGCCGTGCCGCAGCACCCGGAAGATCTCCTCGAAGAGCTGGCGCTTCATCCGGGCTTCGACGAGGTTGAGGACGCAGTTCGAGGCCACCACGTCCACGGAGTCGTCGGTGACCAGAGGCCGCTTCACCCTCAGCTCCTCGGCCAGCCGGTCGGCGGCCAGGAAGGAGGCCGCGTCGAGGATGGGGCCGGCCCGCAGCTCCTCGTCCAGCGCCTCCAGGTCGAGGGCCAGATCCTGGATCCGGCCCTTGCGGAACTCGACGTTGGCATAGCCGATGCGCTCGGCCACCACCGGGGCGTTGCGCCGGGCCACCTCGAGCATGTCGTCGGTCATGTCCACCCCGATCACCCGGCCCTCCGGCCCCACCACCTGGGCCGCGATAAAACAGATCTTCCCGGTGCCGCTGCCCAGATCGAGCACCGTCTCGCCGGGCCGCAGGTGGGCCGAGGGGTCGCCGCAGCCGTAATCGCGCTCGATCACTTCGGCGGGGATGACCTCGAGAAACTTCGGATCGTAGCTCACCGGGCAGCACAGGGCGGCCTCGGGCGCCTTGGCGGCGGCCGCGTAGCGGGTCTGGACGGCGGATTCGGTGGAGGTGGGCATGGGGGGGGCGCCTAGCGGCGCTGGGATTGGGGATTGGGGATTGGGTTCATTGGGGGGGAGTGCTCAGGGTTCAGGGGTCAGTCCCCGGCACAGAACCGGTGGTCTCAGCCGGATACGGGGTGAGTCGGCTGGAGCGATGTGGGATGCGCGAAACGCGATGCGGGATCCGACTTGGCTCAGAAGCTTCGTCGGACAAGTTGCGGGATGCGGAGAAACCGCGGAATGTCGAACGTCGAACTCCGAATGTCGAAGGAAAACTCTCGCCGGAATGAACCCACGCC
>PXDE01000294.1 GCA_003566475.1 PVC group bacterium
CGCGTCCGAACCGGAGCGGATGCCCCGGAATCCACGGTGGAGGCCGGCGTCACGCTCATGCTGCGCGACGTGGTCCGCGACTACCTCAGCGAGGCATGCCCGTCGCCATCGGACCTGTCTCTCCAGGAGACCCTGGGGGCCGGGGAGGCGGGAGGGCTTACCCTGGAGGAGCTGCTCCCGGGCGAGGGCCCCGACCCCCGGGACGAGGCGGCCGAACGCGAGATCCGGGCGCTTGGCCGCCAGATGGCGGCGAAGCTCGCCCCCGAGCTGGACGAGCGGGAGCGGATCGTCGTCTGGGCGAAGGTTCACGGCGTTTCGCTGGCCCATCCCCGCCTTGAACAGGTCGCGGGCTGCCGCCGGAGCATGTTGGGTAACCTTTGGACGGGGGTGCTCCGGACCGTGCGGGCCCGTGTCCGGAGGGCCTTTCTTGGTGAATCGTCGGAAACCCTTGCCCGGCTGGCACTTGCCGTGTTGGACGCCCTGGCCGAGGAGGTCCGGGCCGAAAGATCTTTGGCAGACCTTCGCCCGGATTCCTTTAAGTAGGGTGGAGACCATGCCATGACCGATCCCGACCTGCCTTCCCGAAACGACGCTACCGGACGCGAACGCCTGGCCGCGTGGCTGGCCGAGTGGGAACTCGACCGCGTGCTGGCCGAGACCGAGGCGCACGATGACGCCAGCCCTCCGGGCCCCATGGCCCGGATCGGGCGGGGGACGCCGTGGGTCACCCCGTTCGAGCCCCGCCCCCCGGTTCCCGGAGAGATCCGGCTGATGTCCCCTCCCGAGGCGGCCGATCCCCCGCTGGCCCTGGCCGTCCTGGACATGGAGGGCGAGGTGTGCCGGGTCGCGCCGTTCGGCCGGTTCCGTCATCCCGCCGTACCCGCCGAGTTGAGGGTCGATCCGCCCCAGCCATGGCTGCGGGTGCTCTGCCTGTGGAACGTCCGGGCCCGGCTGCTGACCGACCTGGTGAGTTCCTGGCCGCTGGGGCACCTTTCGACCCATGACCTCGGGCTGGCCCGGGAGCTTCTGGACGTCCTGGAATCCGACGGTGAGGTGCCGGAGGCGCTTCACGCCCGCACCGGGCCGCCGCTTCGGCATCCCATGGATCCGCGCCGGGAGTACCTCCGGGAGGAGCGGCGCCGGGTGGACCGGGGATTTCCCGACGCGGTGGAGGCGGGCGACGCCCTGGCCGACCCGGCGTCCGCCTGGGCGCCCGAGCACCTGGCCGCCGAGACCCCGGCCGTGTACGGGGCACCGGTCCGCTTCCGTGTCGAGGGTCGCCCCCTCCGGCTCGAAGTCTGGCCGGGGCCGGATCCGGAATCACGGCTGCTGAGGGTCACGGACCTCGACGGCCACCCGTCTTCCGACCTCGACGGCGGAGAGATCCGAGCCGAGCCCGATGGCCCGGCCAACCCGATCCGCGACGCATGGGCGCCCATTCCCGCCGCCGGTGTTCGAGGCGACTTGCTTCTTGTCCATCGGGGCGGCCGAGTCCAGATTCGTGCGGATTGAGCGAAGGGCGCCTGAGCACCACCCTACCAGCCGATCCCGATCCCCGCGGTGAACAGCGGGACGTAGTCGCCGATCTCCCCGACGAAACCGAGGTTCAGGGTGAAGATGGTGAAGGAGGCGGTGACTTCCGCCCCCACGTAGTGGCCCTTCTCAAACGAACCGAGGTCGTTGTACATCCATAGGTAGGTTGGGCCGCCGCGCAGTCCCATGAAGCCGATCATCTCGGGTCCGATGAGACTGCCCACGCCGGCCTTGGCCTTGGCCCCGAACAGCCCCGGCTCGATGGACAGGAAGGCACCTCGGCCCGCCGCGCCTCCGGCGGGTCTGGCCTCCCGTGCCCACCATCGTCCGAGTTCCAGCGAGACGACCTGGGGGTAGGTCAGTTTGAGATTGAGGACCGTTTCGGGTCCCTCGCTCCGGGCGACGCCCGGGAGCACGGCCAGAAGGCCAAGCAGGATGGCCAGAGGCCCGGCCTGGCGGCGAGGGCCTGGAGCTGGAGAACGAGGACACGGTGAGCCCGTCATCGGAATGCCTCCCGGAGATTGGCCCGATGGTGCCTGCGCGGATATGCGGGAGCAACCCCATTCTTCCCAGGCGCGACCAGGAGGGCCCGCCCCGCACTCTGGGCCTCACGATCGTGAGAAGCAGAGTGCGTGCCCCTAACGGGTCCGGCCCCCCTGCCGCATGCGGTACCCAGAATCTGCCGCTTCCCTTGGGTAGGGACAGGCCTGCCTGATGGGGACAGGTCTTTTGGCCCGCCGGGAGGGACAGGCCCTGCCTGATGGGGACAGGTCTTTCCCCATGGGGACAGACCCTGCGCCCATGGCGAAACGACCCTGTCCTGGGCGCCGCATGGGAGCAAGCCCTTGTAAGCGTGGGGTTTCCGCAAGACGTCGAGGCAGAAACGGGCGGCTGGGGACAGGCCCTGCCCGGGGGCGGGCCCGAAAAAAAATGCGGCCGGGCGAAAAAAGTACCGGCAAAGGTGTCGGCAGTTTCCTGTTATAGGGGTAGAGGGCGCGAAGGCCCTCGGATGTCACGTAAGCCAAACCCCAAGCACGGAGGATCCGTCATGAGTTCAGTCAACCGCGTGTTCCTGATCGGGAACCTGACCCGGGAGCCCAGCCTGCGCACCACCCCCACCGGGATGTCGGTCTGCGACCTGGGCATCGCCATGAACGACACCTACAAGAACCGCGAGGGGAAGCGGATCGAGTCGGTCTGCTTCGCGGACGTGGTGACCTGGAGCCGCCAGGCCGAGACCTGCGCCCAGTACCTTCACAAGGGCTCGCGGGTGCTGGTCGAAGGCCGCCTCCAGCTCGACCGCTGGGAGAAGGACGGCCAGCCCCACAGCCGCCTGCGGGTGCGGGCCGACCGGGTGCAGTTCCTCGGCGGCCGGCCCTCCGGATCCGCCCCCGC
>PXDE01000592.1 GCA_003566475.1 PVC group bacterium
CAGGGCACCATGGACTGGAACACGTCGAACAACATCACCACCGAATGGGCCAGCAGCACCGGCGGCTCGCTCTCCATCGAAGGCGTCCTGAACTTCAAAACCCCGGGGGCGGTCTTCCAGACCAACACCTCGCGGAGCTTTCTGCGGGAAGGGGGCACCATCAACGTCGACCTGCCCAACCCCGCCGACCTGGTCACCATTCAGGGCGGTTCCGGCGACTGGGGGCGCTTCAATATCCTGGGCGGGGCTACCGGGGCCCAGATCAATGTGATCCAGGGCCGCCTCCATCTCACGGAGAACGCGAACAGTGAAGGTGGCTTTTCCGAGATCGACAACGTCGACATCGCCGTCAGTTCCGGCGGCCATGTGCTGCTGGAGGGCATCCGCAGAGGGCTCTCCATCACGGGCCCGGTGACCGGGTCCGGCGACGGATGGGTGGAGATCAAGGGCAGGATCGGAACCACGTGGTCCGGATCGGGGGGGCAATCCCGCCCCGATCCCCGTCACGAGGGAACCTTCGACATCGACGACGGCACCTCGTCCCTCACCGGGGGCGGCCTGCTCATCGACAGCCGGGTGGACATCGACGCCAGCAACATCATCAACGTGCAGGGCAAGACGGTCTGGAACAGCGGCGAACTGAATGGGGAATGGGACGGAGGCCCTGGGTGGAAGGCCACCCTGAACGTGCGGGGCGATCCCGGGGACGCGACCGACCAGGGCGTGATGCATGTGAACCATGAGAACGCGCGGCTTCGGAACAACATGGCGGTGCACGTGCAGGACCGGGGGGTGCTGGTGCTGCACCACGCCGACAACGGCGGACCCGCATTCGACATGGGAAGCTGGTCGGACCTGATTATCGAGGACGGCGGCTCGCTGAAGACCGAAGGGGCGGGCTCCGGTCCGCTCGGGGCCGCCGGCTTCACCGGAACCGCCACCATCGCCGGGGGCAACAACGAACGGTTCACCGTCGCGGGCCAGGTGCGCATCGAAGCCGCCGCCGGCACCACGATCTCCGTGGCTCTGGGCGATCGTTTCGGGTACGAGGACGGCGCGGTGGTGACCGGTTCCGGCGGCGGGCTGCTCCAGCCCAACCGCTTCAAGAGCTACGACCCGGGCCGCACCCTGATCCTCGACCTGGACGACGGCACCGCCAGCGCCACCTCCGGCGGCGTCCTGGTGGACAACATGACCATCGGTGCCCGCCAGACCCTCATCAACCAGGGCAAGATGGTCTGGACCAGCGGGAACCTCAGCTTTGACGGCCAGGCGAATTCCGGGAATCTGATCGTCCGGGGGGATCCCGGCGATCCCGACGATCAGGCCGCGCTGATCGTTTCCAATCCCACGGCGGCCCTCTCCCGCGATGCGCGGATGACCATCGGCGAGCGCGGAACCCTTCTGTTCACCACCGCCGGCACCTGGACCAAGGGCGACTGGGGCGGACGAATCGACATCGGCGACGGAACCGGGGGCACCCTCAGGACGGAGGGCTTCACTGGCACCCGGACCATGTCCGGCAGTCACAACTACTCCGGGCTGGGCATCAACACGGGCGCCACCATCGATGTGGGCGCGGGCACGGAACTTAGAGTCCTTCACTCCATGCGGTTCAACGGGGCCACCCCCGGGAGTCTGGGCGGCGTGCTCGACGTGGGAACCTACAAGGTGGCCGGAACCCTGAGCCTCGTTGGCTCTTCGGACGGGTCGGTGGGGGCGAACTTCTTCTCCGAGATCGGGCCGAACGCCTCCGTGATGCTGGTCGGCCCCGGCGCCTCCTTCGACGCCATCGACGCCATCGACACCATGCACGGCAGCATGGGCTTCTCCGAAGGGAACATCTTCACCACCGCCGACGACTTCACCGTCGGCAGCACCTTCCATTTCGGACTGTCGGGCAGCGACGAGAGCGGAGGCGCCACCCTCAGCACGGGGCTAAGCGTGTCCGGACTCCTCACGCTCGCCGGAGACACCACCATCTCGATCTTCGAGAGCGATCCGTTCACGGATCCGCTGGTGGATGGCCTGTATCGGCTTATGGAATACGACGCCATCGACATGGGCGCGTGGGCCTTCACCCTGGACGTGTCCCAGCTCGGCGTGTCCTCGCTGGACGGAACGCGCGAGTTCTCCCTCACCGTCAACGGCGACCATCTGCTTCTGGGGGTGGTGACGCCCGAGCAAGTCATCCCCGAGCCCGGATCCGTCCTCCTGCTCGCCCTCGGCGGCGCGGCCCTGGCGGCGGTTCGCCGACGTCGACGGACCGACTGATCCGTACCCGCCAGAGACCGTAAGGGCTTCACGAAGGATCAGCGGATTACGCTGAGCACTGTGTCGACGCTGCCGTGAACCTTGTGGGACGGGCGGTGGAAGCCCAGGATGGAGAGCAGGCCCAGCGGGCCATAGAACCCGCTCCACTTCGAGTTGGCGGCCACCTCGGTCTCGGCGCCGTCCCGCGACCAGAACCGGATCTCCGCCTTCTCGCGCACCGCCGTCTGGAGCACCCAAGGGCGGTTCCGGGCCCAGTCCTCCCGGATCCTCGCCGCCAGGAGGTCGCCCTGGGGGCGCGAGAGGGTGCTGGCCAGATAGACCGCCTTGCTGCCCCAGTTCAGGCCCACGTCGGTCCCCGCGTACTTGACGAAATAGCGCCGCTGGCTCTGGGGCCGCCGGAAGAGATCCTCGATGCGCTCCGGCCGGCCGTCCTCCATCTCCACCTCGTCAGGGTCGATCACCGCTGTGAACGGAAAGAGCCTCCGGGCGGAGTCGTCGAACCCCTCGCGGGTGCGGCTCCAGAACGGCCAGGCCAGGATCAGCTTGCTGTCGAAGGCGGGCGTCGGGGGGAGGTCGAACCGCACCCGTCCGTGGCGGCATCCTTCCATGCGCTCCCCGAAGAAATTGTGGTGGGCGAGGCTCACGAAA
>PXDE01000245.1 GCA_003566475.1 PVC group bacterium
GACCCTTTCGGAGCCTCCGCGGCGGGAATCGGGCATGGCGTCAGGAGTCCGCGCCCGGCCAGATTCTCGGGTTGAGATCCTCCCGGTTCAGGGGATCCCCGACCTGGAGCTGATCCACATACGACTGGGGCAGGATGTTCTTTGTGCCGTTGAAGGTGGAGCCGTCGGGGATGTAGGCGCAGGTCATGGCCCGGCGGGTGCCGGGGGTCATGTTGGCCCCGGCCCCGTGCGCGGTGAGCCCGTTGTGGAGATTGCGTCGAGGTTTGACGCCCGGCGACCGGCGAGTCTTATTCAGTGCATTAGGATGCATGAATGACTAACCGGGAGCCGGCCATGAGCACACTGACCATCCATGCTTTGGATCCCGAGGTGGAGAAGAGGGTGCGGGGCAAGGCGAAGAAGGAGCGCAAGAGCCTGAACCAGACGCTCAAGGAGCTTCTGGCCGAAGGCGTGGGGTGTTCCCCCGGAAGCCGGGCGGATCGGGGGTCGGAATTCGCCGAGTTCGCCGGACTCTGGACGGACAAGGATCAGCGGGAGTTCGAGGCCGCCACGGCGGATCTGAGCCGGGTGGAAGAGGCCGACTAGATCGGCGCCTAATGCATCGAAACCGGGGCGCGTCTGCTCACCCACGACCGTCACTTCGACCTCATTCCCGGCTTCCGCCTCGGGTAGGTCTCCCGACAGCATGCCTGGGGGCGCTGGCGAGGCGTGATGGGACCGGGCCGGGCGTGCCGCGCTACGCCGGGAAGGCCGGTCAATGTCCGGTGCTGCGGGGAGGCGTCGAGGGGAGCTGCTCAAAACGACTGACGATTGTCAGCCAAAATGCACACGCGCCCGGGCGGTGGGGATGAAGCGGACGGCGGGCCTGCCCCGGGGTGCCCCCTTCCGTGCCGTGCCTACGGAGCATCCGCATGATTAGCCTGGTCCCGGCCGTTGGCGCCGACCGGAGACGCCGGAACCGGGTTCAGGGACCGGCCTGCATCCGGGGCGGGCGGCTGAGCTCAAGGACGCGGATGGTGGCTTCCGTGGGCTCCGGGAAGGGCGACCGCCTGGGGAAGGGATTCCAGCCCCACGGGCGGCGGAAGTCGAAATCGTGGTAGGCGACGACCAGCCTTCCCCGCCAGACCACGCAGCGCACGGAGGTGTTGGCAATCACCTGGGGAACCAGGACCGCCCGCTCCACCCGCTGGTTCTCCACATCGAAACGCAGCAGATCCATCCGACCCGGCTTCTCCGCCGACCGGAAATCATACCGGTAGCCCGGGCGGAGAACCACCATGGCCATGGTGGGGCGGCCTCGCCACATCACCACGGGGGATGCTACCTGCGTCGACATCAGCATCACGGGTTCCCCGACATCCACCGACCACACCAGTTGGCCGGACTCGCGAAGGAAGAAGCTGATCCGGAGCCTAGGCGTGGGCAGACCCGTGGCCAGTTGACCATCAACGTCGGTGCGGGTGGCCGGCTCATTGGAAGTGCCCGCGACGACGTAGTGGTCCCCGGCGACATAGACGCGGTAAAAGGAATCCCAGGGATGGGGCTCCCGCTCCAGACCGCTCCAGTCGAGGGGGATGAAGGTGGTCGCCCCGGACTCGATCCGAACCAGGTTGGAGAGTTCCGGAGCGACGGTGGCCAGCCATCCCTGGCCATCCCAGGTCAGGGAGCGCCGATCCGGAAAGGTCGCTGCCGCATGGGCAGTTGGAGAGACGGGCTCCCGGTTCCGGATCCGTCCCCGCCGCCATTCGGCCCGGTGGTGCGTGTACCCGGCATCGCCGAGCATCTGGTAGTAGATCTGCAGCTCGCCACCGGACTCGACGAGGACCGGATTCACCTCGCCCTTCGGATCCTCGTGGGCGCGGACAGGGAAGGCGACGGCCAGTGCGACCGCAGCCAGCCCCCACCAAAGGAAGCGCGGCCCCGTTGCCCCAGAGTGGTCAAGCCCGTGCAGAGGCCCAGGCTGCGGATAGGGAGTGGGCATCATGTCAGGGGGCGGGCGCATCGGGTTCGGTGTCGAGCCGGATCAGCCGGATGCTGGTTGTGGGGGAAGGTGGCGCCCCCTCGGCATCGGGGCTGGCCGCATCGAAGTCCTCATAGGCCAGGAGAAGCGCATCGTCATGGACGATGGCGTGGATCGTGGCGCGGGGAGAGACGCGCTCCACGAGCGTGGACCGGGTCACGCGACGGCGTTCCGCGTCGAACCGCAGCAGCTCGATTCGGGCGGCCGGTTCTTCGACCGAGGCGGCAAGATCGGCGCCGGGCGTCAGGACGGCCAGCGCAGGCCGCCCCATCCAGAGCAGGACAGGACTGTGAGCATATCGCCCGGGGAGCCGGAGACCCGCGTCCGTTGACCACAGCCAGGTTCGCGAACCCCGGTCGAAGAAATCGAGGCGGAGGGAGGGCAGCGGGAAACCTTCAGCGCCCGCCGGCGCGTCGGGCCTCTCAAACGTGCTGGTGATGACAAAATGCCGCCCGAAGGCAAAGGCCTGCCCGAAGTTCACCCGGCCTTCGCTTGCGGCTTCCTCGACCAGACCACGCACGGATTCTCCGTCCGGGTAGCTGGAGGGATGGGCCACGGTCATCCCTGCCGTCCAGGCCAGAGCCGCAGCCCACCCGATCCTGTGCCATCTCATGCCCCGAGCATAGCAGCGTCACGGTCTTGGCCAAGCAAGGACGACGGCCACGCCCGAGGCGGACGAGACGCGGCGGACGACGGGAGGGGCGCCGGATCAGCGCTTGGAGAACTGGAAGCGCTTGCGGGCGCCGGGCTGGCCGACCTTCTTGCGCTCCTTCTCGCGGGCGTCGCGGGTGAGGCAGCCGGCCGCCTTGAGGGGGGCCCGCAGCTCGATGTCGGCCAGGGTCAGGGCCCGGGCGATGCCGTGGCGGACCGCGCCGGCCTGGCCGTTGAGGCCCCCGCCCTGCGCGTTCACGATGACGTCATACTTCTTCACCGTCTCGGTCACCTGGAACGGCTGCTCGACCAGAAGCTGCATGGACTCGACCGGGAAGTACTCCCGGTAGGGGCGTCCGTTGACGGTGATCTTGCCCTCGCCAAGGGCGAGCCGGACCCGGGCCGTCGCTTCCTTGCGTCGTCCGGTGGCCGAATATTCTCTGGTCGTCGCCTGTGCCATGCGTGCCTCGGGGGTGCCCTGCGGGGTCTCTAGATGGAGAGTTCGGTGGCCACCGGCTGCTGGGCCTGGTGGGGATGGTCGGGACCGGCGTAGATCTTGATCCGGGTGAGCTGCCGCACCGCGAGCTTGTTCTTGGGCAGCATGCCCTTGACCGCGCTGCGGATGATCCGCTCCGGATGCTTCGCGCGCATCTCCTTGGCCGGGATGTACTTGAGCCCGCCCGGGTAGCCGGAGTAGCGCTTGTAGACCTTCTGGTTCTCCTTGTCGCCGGTCAGCGCCGCCTGGGCGGCGTTGATGACGATGACGAAATCGCCCATGTCGGCATGGGGGGTGTAATCGGGACGGTCCTTGCCCCGGAGGATCTTGGCGACCTCGGCGGCCAGCCGACCCACCGGCTTCCCGGCGGCGTCCACCACCCGCCACTGCCGGGTGACATCCTGTTCTCGAACCAGTGTCGTCTTCATGGTGCTTCCTCGAAAAGGGTCGGGACTGTAGGCGGAGGCCCCGAAAGCGTCAACCCCGAATTCGTCCGGCCTCCGGCCACCAAGGGCCGGCCCTTGACGTGAGGCCCTCTCCGCCTAGAGTAGAAGGATTGCCAGCCATGACCGAACATCCCATTAAACCACGCGCGGTCGGCCGCGCCTATGCCGCGTTCGCCCCCGTCTACGACCTGCTCTTCGGCCGGGTGCTCGCCCCCGGCCGGCGGGCCGTCGTCCGCAGCATCCCCTTCCGGCCCGGGGACCGGGTGCTCGAAGTCGGCGTGGGCACGGGCCTCTCCCTGCGGAACTATCCGGAGGATGTGCGGGTGACCGGGATCGACCTCGCCCCCCGCATGCTGGACAAGGCCAGGGCCCGGGTGACCCGGTACGGGCTCGGCCAGGTCGAGGACCTGGTGGCCATGGACGCCGCCGACCTTCAGTTCGAGGACGGCCAGTTCGACGCGGTGGTCGCCATGTACGTCGTCTCGGTGGTGGACGACCCCGTGCAGGTGGTGGCGGAGATGAAGCGGGTGTGCAAGCCCGGCCGCCCCATCGTCATCATCAACCACTTCCATACCGACTCGAGGCTGATCCGGGCCGGGGAAGTCCTGCTGAAGCCGATCCACCACGCGGTGCGCTTCCGGGCCGACCTGCGCCTCGACGAGTTCACCGAATCGAGCGCCCTCGAGGTCGAGC
This sequence comes from PVC group bacterium, assembly GCA_003566475.1. Lineage (GTDB taxonomy): Bacteria > Verrucomicrobiota > Kiritimatiellia > SS1-B-03-39 > PXDE01 > PXDE01. The sequence goes on from PXDE01000245.1 coordinate 4,307, forward strand.
GCAAGTTCCAGGTGAATGTCTTCGGCTACTCCACCGTGCTCCTGTGCCGGAACGGCGAGAACGGCCACGCCGCCTCGCCCTGAGTCGGTCCCTGGAGCGAGGTTGCCGGTTGAGCCCGGAGGGCCGGTCGGGCTAGAGTCGTCGCGATGAAGGATATCCCATCGGCACCTGCGTCCACCGAAGCGGGCCTCGCGCCCTACGCGTCGCGTTCCTCGGCCAGCCGGGGCCGCGCCCATCCCGAGCCGGCCCATCCCTACCGCTGCGAGTTTCAGCGCGACCGCGACCGGATCATCCACAGCCGGCCCTTCCGGCGCCTGGAGTACAAGACCCAGGTGTTCATTAACGGCACCGCCGACCACTACCGGACCCGGCTCACCCATACCATCGAGGCGGCGGCGGTGGGCCGGACCCTGGCCCGGGCCCTGCGGGTCCACGAGGATCTGGCCGAGGCCATCGCCCTCGCCCACGACATCGGCCACAGCCCCTTCGGCCATTGCGGGGAGCACGCTCTGGATGAGCTCATGGACGGACATGGCGGTTTCGACCACAACCTGCAGAGCCTGCGCTGGGTGGAGCTGCTGGAGCCCCGCTACCCCGGGTTCGACGGGCTGAACCTGACCTGGGAGACCCGGGCCGGGCTGCGCAAGCATCTGGCCCACGACCCCGCCCAGCGGCTCGACGGCCACCCCATCGGCCCCTTCCAGAGCCTGGAGGCCCAGATCGTGGACGTGGCCGACGACATCACCTACCTCGCCCACGACACCGACGACGGGCTCGACGCCGACCTGCTCGCCCTCGACGCGCTCGACCGCCAGCCCCTCTGGCAGCGGGCGCTCGACCACGCCCGGCGGGCCTACGGCCGGCAGGTGCCCCCGGAACGTCTGCGCAACATGGCGGTGCGGGCCCTGCTCGACATCATGGTGGCCGACGTGCTCGACACCGCCCGCGAGCGCCTCGAGGCCATCGGCCCGGGATCCCCCGAGGAGGTCATGACCGCCCCCCGCCGCATCGCCGCCCTCAGCCCGGAGCTGGGCCCGGAGGTGAAGGCCTACAAGGACTTCCTGTTCGAGCACATGTACTGGCACCCCCGGGTGGCCCAGGCCAACGAGGAGGCGGTGCGCCTCATGCGCGAGCTGTTTCTCTACTACGTCCACCATCCCGAGGCCATGGGCGCCAAGGCCCGGGCCCGCATCGACGCCCAGGGCCTCTGGCGCACCGCCTGCGACTATGTCTCCGGCATGACCGACCGCTACGCCCTCGAGGAGGTCCACCGGTTCGGGCTGGACCGGGGCGGAGGGCCGGAGCGTCAGGCGGGCTGATCCCTCCTCCAGACCGAGGGCGTGCAGCCCAGGGTTCTCCGGAAAGCCCGGTCGAGCGCGACCAGGTTGCCGAACCCGGATTCGAACGCCACGGCCAGGAGCTTGGCATCGGTTTCGCGCATGATCCGGCAGGCCTCCTGCACCCGCAGCCGTTCGAGCTCCTGGCGGACGGTCCGTCCGGTGGCCCGGCGGAACAGGTCTTGCAGGCGCCGCCTGGATACCGAGGTGGCCCGGGCCACGTCCGCCACTCCGATGGGGGTCCGCAGGTGTTCGCGCAGGAAGGCCATAGCCTGACGGACCGCCGGGTGGACCTCGCCCAGGGCCTGGGTCGATGCACGCTCCACCACCCCGGCCGGAGCGATCAGGACCGGCTCGGGAGGGGCCGCTGTTCCGTCCAGCATGGACTGGACGAGGGCCGCCGCCCGGTACCCCTTCTCCTCGGCCCGGGAGTCCACCGAGGACAGGGGCACCCGGCAGAGATCCCGGGCCAGAAGCTGATTGCCGGTCCCGAGGACGCCGACTTCGTCGGGCACCGCCCGCCCGGCGTCCAGGGCGGCGTGGACCAGAATCGACCCCAGTTCGTCATTCTCGGCCAGGAGGGCGACCGGAGCCTCCACCGTCTCCAGCCAGGCCCCCAGCATCCGGTCCATGGCGCCCCAGCGTCCCCGGACGTTGCGGGTGGAGACCACCTCGGCGGCGGCCCCGCCATGGCTCGCCGTGGTCAGGAACGCCTCCACCCGCAGGCCCACCGACGCCGTGTCCTGCGCCCCCACGTACGCCATCCGCCGGTATCCCTTGCCCAGGAAATGCTCGGCCGCCATGACCCCGATGGCCCACCCGTCGGTCAGCACCACCCCCCAGCGAGGCGAGGCCGGCCGGCTCCCGCTCACGTCCACGACCGCACCCGGGAAGGTCGTCACCACGTCGGCGAAGGCCTGAGAGTGGACATGGATGACCATCCCGTCCCCCGGGTAGTCGGTGGGCAGGACGAAGCTATGGTAGCCGACCGAATCGAGGATCCATCCTGCCTCCCGGGCGAAGCGAGCCACGCCCAGATGGACTTCGTGGAGATAATACTCCTGGGCGAGAAGGATGCGTCTGCGTGCCATGGTCGGTTTGTTCGAGCCCTCGGGGCTCCTTCCTATAGTGAATACACCTATGCCCAAAATGAGTATAGCGGCATCTTGCCGGCATTGCCGCTTCGTGGTTTGATCAAGCTCAAGTCAAGCATGTGGAGGTGCACCATGGCAGGACGCTGGAACCGAGGTTGGCTCGCAGGACTCGCCCTTTCCGCCGTAGGGACCGGGGCGACACGGGCCCAGATCCTGAACGTGGATTTCGACCACACCAACGCCATTACCCAGAGCGGGTATGACGGGTTCCCAGGCGGAGTGCAGAACAACACCACGGTGCTGATCAACGGCATCGACGTGACCTTGTCCGCCCCAAGCAATCTCGACACTCGGGACCGGGGGGCGGTGGGTTCCCCCGAACACCCCCAAAGCGACCTCGCCCGCGACTTCATCTTCCGCAATGGGGGCTTCATCGTTCAGCTCGGTAGCCTGGCCAACCCGCTGCCGGCGGGCGCCTACCTGCTGACGGGCTACCATCATGACAAGGACAACGCGGTAGATGGCAGCTCCTATGTGGTCACCGACGCGATGGCCGCCGCCGACACCCGGGCCATGCAGCGGAACAGCACCACCTTCAATACCTCGACCGGAATCATCCGCACGCAGGTCGTGCAGATTCAGGCCGACGGGACCAACCCGGTAGTGGTGGACATGCAGCAGTCGGGCCTGCGCGGCATCAACGCCTTCGATCTCGAAGCCCTCCCTCCTCCGATCACCCTCCGGGTGGACTTCGGCGCCCCGAACCACAACCGCCAGGACGGGTTCCTGGCCTTTGACGCCACGGACAACAGCGGCAGTTCCCAGGAGCGGACGCAGAACTACATCGCGGGGTTCGGACAGGGCAACACCATGAGGGCGGAACTGTCCATGAACGTTGCCGACAGCGCGAAGCGTGCCATCCACCGGGGAACGCCCCACAACCACGCCCTGGGCGACCTGGCGGCATCCTGGATCGGGCCGGACGAAGGCAATCTGGTCCTCACCCTGCACGACCTGCTGGCCGGCACCTACGACATGCTCTCCTACCACCACGACACCACCCAGACGGGAACCTTCGACGTGCTGGTGGACGGCGTGCTGACTCTCTCCGGCCTGACCGTCAGCACCGGCAACCTCTCGCCCGGCGACCCCATCACCACGGCGGCGTTCTCCTTCACCGCCGATGGGCTGAACCCGGTGGAGATCACCTACCAGTTGACCGGATCCCGGTTCATGATCATGAACGGCTTCGAGCTCACCGGCCCGCCTCCGGCGGAGGCGGTGATTCCCGAGCCGTCCACGGCGCTGCTGGGACTGGTCGGGGTGGCCTTTCTTCTCCGCCGCCGTCAGCGCCGCGGGTAGGCCGGCTCCGGCCCGGCCGGAGGCGCCCCACCTCCGGCCATGGAACACGCCATCGGCCCCCGCCGCAAACTGAGCCTGCGCACGGGATCCACCACCCTTGGGCCGCTCGGCGATCCGGACGGGAGCCCGCCGCAGTCTGCTCGGGGTCTAGGCGACGAAAACGGATGTTGCTCAAGATGTGCCGTACACATACGGACCATGATCCATCGTCACCTCCGCCCCAGAGGGCGCCGCAACTTCGTTCGGGTCGGTGCCCGCAGCACGGGCGGATTCCAGTCCCTTCAGTTTCAGGTTTCGGAATCGGCGACGATCGCCTACCTTGGTCGGTTCCGGGTCACGGCCACACGACGCGCCCCGGAGTGGGGACACACACGAGGAACCGACCATGACCCTGAACGAAGCCATTTCGGAACTGGTGGAGGGGCGCCCGCTTTCGCGCGAGGCGGCCCGCGACGCCATGCGTGTGATCATGGCCGGGGAGGCCACCCCGGCCCAGATCGGCGCCTACCTGGTGGCCCTGCGCATCCGGGGCGAGTCGCCGGAGGTGATCGCGGGCAGCGCCGAGGCCATGCGCGAGAAGTTCACCCCCGTGCCGACGCCGCCGGACGCGGTGGTGGTGGACACCTGCGGCACCGGGGGCGACGGATCGGGCACCTTCAACATCTCGACCGCCGTGGCCCTGGTGGCGGCGGGGGCCGGGCTGGTGGTGGCCAAGCACGGCAACCGGGGCGTGTCCAGCCGCTCCGGCAGCGCCGACGTCCTGGCCGCGCTGGGCGTGAACACCGCCGCCTCCCCGGAGGGGATGGCCGCCTGTCTGGCCGAGTGCGGCATCGCCTTCCTGTTCGCCCCCGCCCTCCATCCGGCCATGAAACACGCCATCGGCCCCCGCCGCGAGCTGGGCCTGCGCACGGTGTTCAACATCCTGGGCCCGCTCTGCAATCCGGCCGGCGCCCGTCGCGGCCTGCTTGGCGTGTACGCGGCGGACCTGGTGCCGGTCATCGCCCGGGCCGCCCTCGATCTCGGGGCCGAACACCTGTTCGTCGTGCACGGGCTCGACGGCCTCGACGAAATCTCCCTCGGCGCCCCCACCCGGGTGGCCGAAGTCCGCGACGGCCGCATCCGCGAGTTCGAAACCTCCCCCGAGGAGGTCGGCCTCGCCCGCTGCGCCCCCGAGGCCCTGGCGGGCGGCAGCCCCGAGGAGAACGCCGACCTTATCCGTGAACTCCTGGCCGGCCGCCGCCCCGGTCCGCCCGAGGATATCGTCGCGCTCAACGCCGCCGCCGTGCTCGTCGCGGGCGGTCTGGCCCCGGACCTCCGGGCGGGGATCGGCCAGGCCCGCCAGGTGATCGCCGACGGTGGCGCCCTCCGCAAACTCGAGGCCCTTGTCGCGTGCTCGCACGCCCCCGCGTGAACCGGCTCCCGCTTCTCCTTCTCCTTGGCCTGCTCGCGGCCCCGCCGATCCGGGCCCAGCACCTCCCGGTCTCGGATCGCCTCCGGTCCTCGGACGACGCCGTCCGGTACCAGGCTGTCCGAGAAGCCCTCCAGGTCCGGGAACTCCCCCCCGCCGCGCTCCGCGCCCTCATCGACCTGCTCGACGACCGGACCATCGGTCCCGACCCCGGCCCCGGCCGCCTTCCGGAACGGATCGACCGCCTGGCCGCCCAGGCCCTGGCCCGGCATCCGGACGCCGCCCGCCCCCTGCTCGAGGAACTGCTCGATCCGCGACACCCGGAGGCCCGGCGATGGGCCGCCGCCCGGTTGCTGGCCACCGCCGCCAACGCGGACTCCCTGCCCGCCCTGGTCCGGGCGTTCGACGACGAATCGGTGCTGGTGCGGACGGCGGCCGCCGAAGCGGCGGCGGGGCTGGGTCCGGCGGTCGTGCCCACCATGGGCCGCCTGGTCGCCGAAGGCTCGGCCCACGCCCGCGACCGGGCCATCTGGGCGCTGGGGGAGATCGGCCACCCCGATGGCGTCCGGTTCCTGCTGCCGCTGATCGAGTTCTCCGCCGCCACCTCCAGCCGCCGGGCCGAGGAGGCAATCCTCAAGATCGGCCCAGCGGCCGCCCCGGGTCTGCTCCGGGTGCTGGGCGATTCCGACCCCGAGGTGAGGGGGCGGGCGCTGCGGATGTTCGAGCGGATGGCGGTGCCCGGCGCCATTCCGGACCTCATTCTGGTCAGCCGTCTCGACCCCGACCCGGAGCGGCGGGCCTCGGCGCTCCGCGGGCTGGCCGTCAACCGGGACCCCCGGCTGGCTCCGCTGTTCATGGTGGCCGCCTCGGGGGGCACCGGCGACCCCGAGGTCGAGGCGACGGCCCGGCAGATCCTTCGCGAGGCCCCGCCGGAGATGGCCCGGGCCATCCTCTCCTACCTCGACGATCCCGCCCCGGAGGTGAAACGCCTGGGCATCGCCGCGCTCGCCGCCAGCGGGTCCCGGGCGGCCATGCCCCTGGCCGCCTACGCCCTGGCCGAGGGCCGCGACCGGTTCACCCGCCAGTGGGCGGCCTCCACCTTCGTCTACCTGTTCCCCCAGACCCGCCTGAACCCGCCCGAGCGCAACCTCCAGATCCGGTTCCTGCTTCGCGACTGGGCCGCCCTCGCCTCGGCCGGGCCCGAGGCCGCGCCCCTCCTCCGGTCCGGCCTGGCCGATCCCGACCCCGAGGTCCGGGCGGGGTGCGCCGAGACCCTGGGCCGGCTGGCCCTGCGGGAGGACATCGAACGGCTGGCCCGCCTGCTCGACGATCCCCATCCCCTGCCGGCCGCCCGGGCCGCCGAGGCGCTCAGCCGGTTCGGCCGCCCCGCCGGGAATGCCGTCATGGCCCGGATGCACGAGAGCCCCTGGCCCGCGGCCAGCCATGCCGCCGCCGTGGCCCGATCCGCGGGCATGGTCGCCATCGATCTCCGCGAGCAGGTCATGATGGCGGTGGCCCGTCAGGATGTGGCCGCCTTCGCCGACTGGGACGCCGCCGCCCACGTCGCCCTGGTCCGCGAGATCTACCAGCCCCCGCAGCTCCCGCGCCGGCTGCGGGCGGCGCGGATGCTGGTCCAGCTCATGGAGGACAACCTCATTGTCCGCGCCCCCCGGCCCCCGGTCGACCCCGCGGCGGCCCGCCTGGTGGTGGCGGTGCGACCGCAGGATCTTCTCGACGCCATCGGCAGCCTGCCCACCGACGCCGGACCCGAGGCGGCCTCGCTGATGCTCATCCCGCTGGTCCGGGCCGAGACCGAGGTCCGCGAGGCGGCCCGGCGCTGGCTGGTCGAGGCCGATCCGACGGCGGCGGTGCAGATCGGGCTGGCCTGCCTCCGCCACGAGGAGCACCGCCTGCAGCGGGTGGGCGTCGAGCTGCTGAGCCGGGCCGGGAGCGGCCACGAGGCGACGCTCATGCAGGCCATGCACCGGTTTCCCCCCGCCAAGCGCGCCGAGCTGGCCTGGGTGCTTCAGTCCCTGGCCTACACGCCATCGTCCGTCCCGGCGCAGATCGAGCTGGCGCTGGCCGCCCGGTCGCCCGAGGAGATCCCCCGCATCGCGGGCCTGGAGCCCCGGCATCTGGCCCCGTTTCTCCGGCATTCGGATGCCGAGGCGCGCCGGCAGACCGCACAGGCGGTGACCAGCATGCGGGGCGAGGCGGCGCTGCGGCTTCAGGCCGAACTCCTGGCCCACGGCGATGCCGAGATCCGGGCCCTGGCCCGCGAGGCCCTGGCCGCCCAGGCCGAGGCCGCCGCCCCCCTCCTCCGGGCCATGCTGCCCATCATGCCGTTCTCGGTCCGTCTCGACCTCCTGCGCCTGCTCGGCCGAGCCGACGCGGTCCCGCTCGACAGCGCCCTCCTTCGCGCCGCCTGGCTGGGACTGACCGGGCGTCAGGCCGATCTGCGCGAGCTTCCGGAGGCGGAGATCCGCCGTTTGGCCGAGGCCGTGCTCGCCGAACGGCCGGGCGAGGGGCTGCACGCGGTGTTCCTGCTCCGCGACGTGGCCGCGCTGCGGCACGGCCGGATCCGGCTCCGGACCGATCTCGTCCAGGACCTCCTGGGCCATCTCACCGGCGACGACCCCCTGGAGCGGGCGCGGGCCGCCGCCCGGGTGGCCGACTTCCCCGAGGTGCACGAGGCCGCGCCGGCCCTGCTCGCCCGCCTGCTCGGCGACCTTCGCATCGTCCCCTGGCCCCACGCCAACACCGTCCTCGGCCAGCCGCGCACCACCCCGGCCGAGCAGGCGGCGGTGGCTCTGGCCCGGCTCGGCGAGGTGGGGCTGGAGCCGCTGCGGGCCGCCGTCGGCTCGGAGGCGGAGGGCACGCGGTTCATGGCCATCCACGGTCTCAGCCAGCTCGCCCACCCCGCCGCCCGCGAGGATCTGGAGACCATCGCCCTGCGGATCGGCAACCTGCAGCTCCGTGCCCAGGCTCTCCAGGCGCTGGGCCGCATCCGCGACCCGGCCAGCGTGCCCCTCCTCCTGCGCTTCGCCCTCGCCGCCGACCCCTACTTCGGCCCCCTGGCCCGCCGCGCCCTCGAAGGATACGACGCCGAGGCCATCCGCCCCCATGTCGGCGCGCTCCTGGCCCAGAACGACGATCCCGTGATCTCCCTGGGCCTGAGCCTGCTTGACCCCATCGCCACCCCCGACGACCTCCCCGCCCTGCGGAGGATTCTCGCCCTGCGCTACGTGCCGCGCAGCCGGGTGCAGGCCATCCACATCATGGGTCGCCTGGGCACGCCGGAGGCCATCGACCTCCTGCTCGACCGGCTCCCCGGGGCCGACGCCTCGCTTCGCTACAGCCTGATGGACGGCCTCGTGGCCGCCGGCGAGCCCGCCCTGCCCCGC
>PXDE01000114.1 GCA_003566475.1 PVC group bacterium
GATCGGGATCGAACCTCGCTCGGCTCCGGGCAAGATGCCCGGGCCACGGAGGGACCGGCCCACATCCCACACCTCACATCGGTGCCGCCGTCTCACCCTTCATCCGGCTGAGCCCAACGGCCCAGCGGCGGCGACTGACCGCTGATCACCGATCACCGGCCGCGCCCCCCCAAAACAGGATTCAACCTAGATCCGGACGTTGACGGGCACGGATTACCTCAAACTACTCCAGACCAGTATCTTGCGTATGTGATCGGTCGCACCCAATGGGTGGCGCCCCGAAGGGCGGCCGTGGCGGACAAGACTTGGCTGCTGAAGATAGGATCGACCCCGGAGGGGTCGCAGCAGGTCAGGTCTGTGGCGACTGCCGGATCTAGGTTCAAACCGTATCATCCATCCTATCCATAATTTTTGATTGACTCTCCGGGGGTTTGGTCCGATCCTTGCTTGTAGATGAGTCATGAACCGGACATCTCGTCATCTTCGTGTGAAGTCCCCGGGGTTCAGCCTCGTGGAGGTCATGGTGGCCCTGGCTATCCTGAGCATCTCTCTGGCCGGCCTCTTCGCCGTATCGAGCTGGATCTCCGAGGCCAGCCGACACAATGCCCAGCACACCGAGGCCCTCAACGCCGCCAGCGGCAAACTGGAGGAACTTCGCCTGACGCCCTACCCCGACCTAGTTTCCGGAAACGACAGCCTGGGGGCCATGCAGCGGACCTGGACCGTGGACGACCATGGCGACACCAAGACGGTCACCGTAACCGTCGCCTGGGCCGGGCTGCGGGGACAGAACCGCGACATTCAGCTCCGAACCCTGGTGGCGCCTTGAACCCGTTCCGACTCCGGTCCCGCCTGGCCCGGTGCCGCGGCAGCGTCCTCTTCTTCACCATGGTCCTGGTGGGCACCCTGTCCATCGTCGGCCTCTCCGCCTACGCGATCAGCCGCAGCGACATCCAGATCGTGGGGGCCAACCAGGATTCCGTGGCCTCCTTCCATCAGGCCGAGGCCGCCCTCCACCACTTCAAGGCCCGGATCGAGCAGGGGCTCGGGAACGGTACAATCCAGTTGCCTGCCCACGTAGACTCCGTGCATATCCCCGCTCCGGCGGGGTTCGACACCGACCCCCTGACCCGGATCGGCCGCACCGGCAACCCGCTGGTCTACACCATGCGCTCGGCGGGGCGTACCCGCAACGCCACCACGCACCTGGAAGTCACCTTCACCCGGCAGCGGGCGCTGGACATCGGGATCTTTGGCCATATCTACGCCCGGACCCAGCCCAATGCCGAGATCTACAGCTACGACTCCCGCGAGCAGCTCGTTCCCTCCGGCGCCGACGATTCCACCGGCCTGGCCTCCGTGGGCTCCAACCACGAGGTCATTTTCCAGCCCAATACCGAACTCGATGGCCTGGTGCTGCTCGGCGACAACGGCTTCGGAACCCCCGCCATCTACTCCGGCCCAATGGGCCACGCGACCGAGCACGTGGGCCATGTGGACCCCGACCCCCTGGGCGTCAACGGAGGGCCGCTGGCCCAGGAATTCACCCGGGTCGCCGCCTCGAACCAGAATGCCGCGGCCGGCATCACCAGCAACCAGATCCGCCAGAACCGGAGCTACACCCTCACCGCCGGCGACTACTACATCACCGATGCCAAGGGCGGCAATCACCGGACCCTAACCGTCGACGCCACGGACGGCCCCGTGAATATCTACCTGGCCGGCGGGTTCGAGACCTGGCCCAACTGGAACTTCGTCCTCGTCGGCCGCCCCGCCGATTTCCGGATCTTCTCGAACTCCTCCGAAGACATCTTCATCCGGCCCAACACCTCCTTCGCCGCCTTCGTCTACGCCCCCAACGCCGACGTTCAGATCCAGCCCAACCACCATTTCTACGGCGTGATCTGGGGGAACACGGTTCGGATTCAGCCCAATGGTCCCATCTGGGTCGATACCTCCATTCAGGACGAATTCCTGTCCAACCGCATCCGATTCCTCTCCTGGAAGGAGATCCGCTAACCCGCCACCAGGCTTGGAACCTACCCCGATGCAGATTCCCTTTTTCGCGAAATCGAGAATCCGGAGGGGCGGCAAACCAACCGCCAGACACGCTTTTTTGACCATTACGCATTTTTCTGTTGAACGCGTCGATTAGGTGTGCGATTATGAAGCGAGTGGCATGAAGTGTGCTTTTTGAATGGCGGGAGGAGGTTTCCTGTGATGAGACGCAAAAGCCTGAACCAGACCCGGGGTGGTTTCACCCTCACCGAGATCATGATCGTCTCGGCCATCATCAGCCTGCTCGCGGTGATCGCCACCCCCTATTGGCGGACAGCCGTGACCCGCAGCCAGACCGCGACCTGTCTGAACAATCTTCGGCAGATCGATGCGGCCAAGGACCGCTACGCCATCGAGCACAACAACCAGGAGCCCTCCTCGATGGAGGATCTGTTCCCGGATTTCGTGAAGAGCGGCCCCCAGTGCCCGGCCAGCGGAGAGTACACGATCAACCCGGTCGGCGTGAACCCCACGTGCAGCATCGGCGCCCCCCACGTGCTGCCCTAGTCCGAAGGCTGGCCCCGACCATCCCGATTCCCGCCCTGACCCGGGATCCCCCACCGGTCTGAGGTACCGCTCCTCCCGCCACACCCCAACGGGGTGGCTGCCCAACCCAGCTTGGGGTGCAACGCCGTGTCGCGCCGGAGGCGCACCCGCGTGCAACTCCCACACGTCACGGCTTGCCAACGGGATGACTCCGACGTGGCACGCGGGGCGCCTGCCCCCGTGCCCTGCCCCCAGGACAGGTCGTCGGCCTCGAAAACACGACGGAGCCGCCTGAAGGATCCCAAGAGGCACGGGGGGAGGCCCCCCCGTGCCACGGGAGAGCCGCCCCACATCCCACGACTTGTCC
>PXDE01000338.1 GCA_003566475.1 PVC group bacterium
CCGCCGCCGGGATCACCAGCAGGGCGATGACCAGGATGAGCCCCACCGCCTGGAGCCCGGCCACGGTGACCCCCACCACCAGCCCCATGACCAGCGCGTCCAGCCGACGCACCCGCAGGCCCTGGGCGGCCGCGAACTCGGGGTCGAAGGTGGTCACCTTCAGCTCCTTGTAGAGCACCAGACAGAGGGCCAGCATGGCGGCGGCCGCGCCGCCCATCAGCCAGGCGTCGGCCGCGAGCATGGATGCGGTCTTGCCGTAGATGAACGTCTCGAGGCCGGCCGCGCTGCCCTGGCGCATGGTCTGGACCATGCGGAGCAGGGCCACCCCGAGGCCGAAGTACACGCTGAGCACGATGCCCAGCGCGGCGTCCTCCTTGAGCCGGGTGAACCGGCGGATGCCATGGACGGAGGCCACTCCCAGCAGGCCGGTCAGGGCCGCTCCGATCAGCAGTCCGGGAAGGAAGCGTCCGCTGCCCCCCCGCCCCACCATCACCGCGAAGCCCAGGGCGATGCCGGGCAGGGTGGCGTGGCTGATGGCGTCGCCGACCAGCGCCCGCTTGCGCAGCAGCATGAAGGTGCCGATGAGCCCCGAGGCCGCGCCGAGCAGCACCGCGCCCGCCACCACCACCCGGGTGTTGTAGTCGGCCAGGGTCAGCACCCGCACCAACACGTCCCAGCGGACGCCCATGGCTACCTCCGTCCCGACTCGGCCAGAGCCTGGGCGGCCTGGTCGAGCAGGCTCAGGCGGCCGCCGTAGGTCTTCTGGAGGTTCTCGGGGCTGAATGTCGTCTCCGTGGGCCCGGCCGCCACCACCCGCATGTTCAGGAGGATCACCCAGTCGAAGTACTCGGGCACGGTGGGCAGGTCGTGATGCACCACCACCACCGTGCGCCCGGCCGCCTGCATCTCCCGCAGGGTGGTCACGATGGCCGCCTCGGTGGCCGCGTCCACCCCGGCGAAGGGCTCGTCCATGAAGTAGAGCCGGGCGTCCTGGGCGAGGGCCCGGGCCAGGAACACCCGCTGCTGCTGGCCGCCGCTGAGCTGGCGGATCTGACGGTGGGCGTAGGCCTCCATGCCCACCCGGGCCAGGGCCTGGCGGGCCCGGTCGCGATGGGCCCGGCGCACCGGACGCCCCCAGCCGATCTGGCCGTACACGCCCATGGTCACCACATCGAGGGCGCTCACGGGGAAGTCCCAGTCCACCGACTCGCGCTGGGGGACATAGCCGATCTCCCGCCGCATCTCGGCGTAGGGCCGGCCCCAGAACCGGACCAGGCCGGAGGCGGCGGGGATCAGGCCCAGGGCGGCCCGGATGAGCGTGCTCTTGCCCGCCCCGTTGGGTCCCACCATGCCCACCAGGCGGCCCTCGGGAATGTCCAGATCCACGTCCCAGAGCACCGGACGCCGGTGGTAGGCGATGGTGAGGTCGTGGATCGAAACCGCCGAGGCGGGCGAGTGCTCCTCGCCCATGGGGGGGCCGGGTCGGCGATGCAGCGTGGCCATGGTCAGTCCAGACGGCCCCGGAATCCGCCCTCCGGGGCCTCCCCGCCGAGGGCCCGGGCGATGACGGTGGCGTTGTGGTCGATCATGCCGAGGTAGGTGCCGCGCCAGGTGCCGGGCGCCCCCATGGCGTCGGAGAACAGCTCGCCGCCGATGCGGACCTGATGCCCCCGGGCCCGGGCCCCCTCGATGAGGGCCCGCACGTTCTTGTCGGCCACGCTGGTCTCCACGAACACGGCGGGAACCCGCCGCTCCACCAGCAGGCCGACCAGGCGGTTGATGTCGTCGAGTCCGGCCTCGGACTCGGTCGAGATGCCCTGGATGCCGATCACCTCGATCCCGTAGGCCCGGCCGAAGTAGCCGAAGGCATCGTGCGCGGTCACCAGCACCCGCCGGTCCTCGGGGATGGAGGCGATCACCCGGCTGACATAGGCGTCCAGCTCCTCCATGTCCGCGATCAGGGCGTCGGCCCGGGACCGGAATCCCTCCGCGCCCTCGGGGTCGAACTCCGCCAGCGTCCGCTCGATCACCCGCACCACCTCGGTCCAGAGCTCCACGTCCATCCAGAGATGGGGGTCGATGGCGTCCGGCTCGTCCTCATCATCAAGTAGCCGCGCCGGGTCGATGGCTTCGGCCACCGCCACCACCGGCCGGTCCGGCCGCTCGGCCCGGCGGAGCATGTCGCCCATGCGTCCTTCCAGGTGGTGGCCCACATGGAACACCAGATCCGCCCGGTTGATGGCCACCAGGTCGGAGCGCGTCGGCTGGTACTGGTGAGGGTCCACCCCCTCGCCGATGAGCCCCGCCACCTCGGCCCGGTCCCCGGCCACCGTGCGCGCGATATCCGTCACCATCCCCACCGTGCACACGACGCGGGGCAGGCCGGACCCGGCCGGCTCCGCCCGCCGTCCACAGCCCACCGTCGCCAGCACGGCCAGGGCCAGAATGCCGTTCCGAAAGCCCTGCATATCGAACCATCCTCTTTGACATGTCAAAGTTGTACGCTAGAATAGTAGGGGGTTGGCTGTCAAGGGCAGGTGTGGGCGTGTAGGGCCGGAGGGGGTGGGTTCAGGGTTCAGGGTTCAGGAAAGTGGTCAGGAGTCGGGTGTCAGTGCAGGCCGCTGAGCCGGTGGGCTTAGCCGGATGAAGGGTGAGACGGCGGGCGTGATGCGAGATCCGCGATGCGGGATGCATGCCAGTACCTCGCTGTCTGTGACAGCGAGGCCGCATGAGCCGCGCCTGGCAGGCGGAAGGTCCGACCATGGCTTCTCTTCCGCCCAGGCTGGCTCGTTCCACGCGCGGTCCGTCCCGCGGGGCGGGAACAGCGGACTACTGGGGCCGCGCCCGTTCGATCATATACTTGTGCGGACCAACGGCTTATCCGCGAAATCGGGTGAGTGTGTC
>PXDE01000020.1 GCA_003566475.1 PVC group bacterium
ACCTCTGCGACCTCTGTGGTCCGTCTGGTTGTGACCACAGGTCTCGCCGGGTCCATCCGTGGTTCTCCCCGAACCGCGGACCGGCGTATGGCTGCGGCTAGGGCAGACGAAATTCGGCCACGGTGCCGGTGGTCTGGCGTCCATCTCTGCTGCGGACCACGGCGTGGTCGGTGAAGCGGGCCCGGAAGCCGCCCTGTTCGAGCACCAGCTCCTGGTCGTGGTCATCGCCCATCCGTAGCAGCACGACATCCTCGAATGGCGCCCCGTCGGGCAGGGCGCCGGCGATGCGCACGGCTACCGCATGGTCGTTCTGGGCCAGACGTTCGAACCGGGTGATGACCGGAGCCTGGTTCTGGAACGGAGTGTAGAGGGCCACGAACATGGTGGCCGGAGCCTGCCGCCGGGCCATGAGCCAGGTGGGCGGGGCCCGGTCGGTGCGGCCGCCGGGGGGGATGCCCACGAAGGCGCGGGTGCCTTCCTCGCCGAGCAGATGGATGTCCATGCCCACCCCCCGGTCCACGAATCCGCCGTGCACATAGTCGCGGGCGGGATCCTCGGTGAGGTTCTGGTAGGCCAGTCGGACGGACCACGGATTCGCCCCCGCATCATGGGCCCGAACCGCGCTGGGATCGGGCGGGGTGCCGCGCATCACCCGTTCCTCGAACGGTCCGCCCTTGTACAGGGCGCCGCCGGACACCTCGTCGGTGGCCGCCCAGCCGTCGCCGGGAAGGGCGGTCATGGGCGACAGCGCCTGCCATTCGTAGGTGCGGGCGGGCTCCGGATCCTCGTTGCGCAGCCAGGTGACATCGAGCAGGTAGTGCTCGGCCAGGACCAGGGCGCGCTCGTGGGCCACGCCAGGGTAGGTGCCGTCGGCGCGAACGGCCGCGAACCGGATGTCGAGGTCGTTCTCTAGGTTCTCCCGGTAGCGGTGGCCCACCGTGCCGTCGGCCAGCCGGGCTACCGGGGAGGCCCGGAGATTGTCCACGATCACTCCGGAATGCCCGCGCACGCTGTCCCGCCAGGCGTCGCCGCCCGCGTAGCCCCGGCCGGTGCCCCAGGCATTGAACATGAGCGGCGCGTTGAAGGCGTGGTAGTCGAGGATGGACAGGCAGTCGTGGACGTAGTGGACGTAGTAGCGGGAGAACTGGAGCGCGACGGCGGGGCGGGGGCCGGTCCAGTAGGTCGGGGAATGGTCCTGGCGGAGGAAGGCGAATCCGCGCTCGCGGGCCACGTACGAAGGCATGGGCCGGGGCGGCTGGACCGACGCCACCTCGACGGGGCGCAGGTTGAAGAACAGGCTGGGGTTGTAGACCGTCTCCCCCGGCTTGCGGAGCGCGGCCAGGAAGAAATCATACCCGTCCTCCGGCCAGTTGGCGTGGGCGGCCTCGAACCAGTAGGGCTCGTGGAGCTTGGCCATGGGGCCGTTCATGTGGGCGGTGCTGACCACCCGGTTGCCGCCCCGGCCGTTGCCCAGATAGCCCGTCACCACCACATGCTGCAACGCCCCGTTGTGGGCCCCGCCCTTGGCGTCGCCCATGGTCACCCGGGCGAAGCTGGGCACCCCGCCGCGCCAGTGGGTGGCCGGGTAGGCGATATCGAGGGTGTTGGCCCGGATATGATGCCGCATGTTCCGGCCGTGGGGGCCGGTATAGCCGTAGCCGAGGTCGTCGAGCCCCAGCTTCCGCACCGCCTCGCACCACATGATCATGGACCCGGTGTTCGAGTAGAACTTGCCGAATTCCTCCATGTAGAACCCGTGGTCGGCCAGGTACTCGTCGAAGTAGAACTTCCAGCCGCCGTCGCTCTCGAACATCTTGCGGATGAGGTCCTCGTCCTGGAGAGCCACCGCCTGGAGGTGGGTGCCGATGGGCCGGGGCCAGTGCATGTTGGGCAGCCAGCTCGTGCGGTCGTAGTTGAAATGCGGATGTCGGGGCGGGTGCCCGTCGAGATGGAACTGGATGTAGGACCGGAAATAGGCCTCGATGCCGGCCCGCTGCTCGGGGGTCAGCTCGTTGTAGAAGATGTCGTAGCGCAGCGCGTCCTCGGTGCGCTCGTCGCGCATGTGGCGGTCTCCCGCCGACGGCATGCCCTCGTTCCACTCCAGGGTGGCGGGATCGCGGTCCCAGGTCAGGGGCTCCGGCTTGCGGCCGATCGAGCTCAGCAGCGCCCGCTTCTGGGCCGCCCGGGCCTGCTCGTCCTGGAGCACATGGGCCCGGAAGAGCTGCACCTGGATCACGTTGTTGCCGATGCCCAGGGTCGCCTCGAGCTGGGCCTTGGCCTCGGGATCGTTGGCGATGCGGTCGCGGATGGCCTGGGCCTCCGCCTCGGTCCAGAGCATGAAGGGGCGCTCGACGGCCCGGAACTGGGCCAAGGCGGGGCCGGTGGCCAGGACGGCCAGAAGGGGAAGCAGGTAGGGGAATCGGGTCACAGGCAATCTCCGCAGGTCGGGGTGGGGTGGAAACGTTTTAGGATGGCCCAGGATGAGGGTAGGGTCAATGGGCGTTTGGGGGGTCAGAACGTCCGCACCGTCTCCCGGAACGGCCGGAGATCCGGGGCGGGCTCGAAGCGGAGATCCTCGCGCATGGCCTCGGGGGTGAGGCGGTCGCGGAAGCGGTGGAGCCACTGGAGATAGAAGTCCTCGTCACGGAAGAACCCCGCTGGCTCGGCGGTGCGGAGATGCCATGGTAAGGACCACGAAACGGTCGCATAGCCATCTCTCCCGCTCCCGTCGACCAGAGTGCGGAACTCAGGCAGGCGCATCATCCAGCCCTTGGACGATTCTGTCCAGACCCTGGACCCTGGCGGCGGGATCACCCCCCCCCTCCGCGAACGCGCTCTCCCCCCAATCCCCAATGAAACCAATCCCCAATCCCCGCCCTGAAGGGGCTTCCCCACAT
>PXDE01000274.1 GCA_003566475.1 PVC group bacterium
CCGTATCGCGTATCCCGGATCCCGCAACTTGTCCGACGTAGCTTCTGAGCGAAGTCGGATCGCGCTCGCCGTCTCACCCTTCATCCGGCTGAACCCAGCGGTCCAGCGGCGGGGACTGACCTCTGACCCCCGACTCCTGACCACTCCCTGACCCTTGAACCCTCGCGCTTCGGCGCGGTCGGGATCCGGAGGGGCTGGCCATGGCGGTAGACAGGGCGTATACATGGCCCATGACCTATAGGCAGTTCATGACATCCGTGGCCGAGGACGCGACGCCGCCCGAGGGGCTCGACGCCCGCCTTCAGGCGCTCTGGTATGCCGCGAAGGGCCAATGGGAGAAGGCCCACACGGTGGCGCAGGGCATCGAGACGGCGAGCGGGAGCTGGATACACGCCCATCTCCACCGGGAGGAGGGCGACCTCTCCAATGCCGGGTACTGGTATGCCCGGGCGGGCCGACCGCCGACCCAGGAAAGCCTGGACGAGGAGCGGGCCACCCTGATCCGCACGTTCATCGAGAATGCCGCCGACGGCGCCTAGCAGATCATGTCCAGATGGGCCTTGGCGCCATGGCCGATGGGATTCACCCCCACCCAGCGGGGATCGGCGGGCTCGGAGTCGGGCTGATACCGCGAGTCGGTGGACAGGCGGATCCGGTCCGTGCGGTTGTCGAGGCTGGCATGGAGGAGGCGCATGGTGAAGACCATGACGTCGCCGGCCCGGAAGTCGGTGGTGAGCCAGCGGCCGCCCAGCGTCCCGGGAATGCCGGCGGCCTCGATGTCGTAGGCGCCGCGGTGGGCGGGGTTCCACACCGGTTTCCGCCCGTGGGCGGGCACCGCGCCCGGCGGCGGCGGGGCATCGGCCTCCACGCAGGTGGCGTCCACGTCCGAGGCCCAGTAGTCGGCCAGCTTGTCGGCCCGGCGGTGCGAACCCTCCAGGACCATGAGCGGCCCCATGCCGACCGGCACGTCGTGGAGCGGGGTCCAGGCCGTGTACAGGTGGTCCACCGTGCCCCGGTTCATGTACACGGTGTCGCAGTGGGGATGGGTGGCGGTCCGCAGACCGGGGGTCTTGGTGCGCAGCCACACGAAGTCCAGAGGCCGCACGGTCTCGCCGAACAGGTGGCGGAAGAAGCGGATGATGGGGCCGGATTTCAGGAGCCGGTTCACGGCCGGATCCTTGCGCACCAGATCCGGACGGAAGGAGAAGGTCTGACCCGGATGGGGCACGGCCTCGGTCCAGGGATGGTCCGGGGAGAGCAGGCCCTCGTCCCGCAGCTTGGCCAGAATGGCCACGCGGGCCCCTTCCACGGCCTCGAGATCCATGAGCCCCCGGAGGAGCAGGTAGCCATCGTCGTCCAGGCGGTCTTTCAGAGCCCGGCGCGGGGTGTACAGGGGTTGCCCGCCGAACTCGCGCAATGGCCCGGGCGGCGAACCGTCGCCATGCACCGGCCGCCCGCAGTAGGTGGCCGCAGCGGAAGGGAAGGGGGGCTCCTCGATCTCCATGGCATCCCATCCTATGCACTTGCTGAGGAAAGTCAATTGCGCAAACGCGCTAAGGGCGACGTCCCCGCCGCCGCGAGTTGACCTCGCCACCGGGGATGCGAGAAGGTGTGCGCCATGGAGACGCTGATTCTGGTGGGCGGACGAGGCATGCTGGGACAGGCCATTCGCAGACGGGCGGAAGTCGACGGGCGGGCGGTGGCTGTCCTGGACCTTCCCGAGTTCGACATCACCGATCCGCAGGCTGTCCGCGACGGAATGCCGGCACAGGGATGGGTGATCAACTGCGCCGCCTACACCCGGGTGGACGACGCGGAGGCCGAACCGTATCTGGCCTTCCGGATCAACGCGGAAGGAGCGGGAAACCTGGCCCGGGTCTGCGCGGAACGGGGGCAGCGGCTGATCCAGATCAGCACCGACTATGTGTTCGACGGAACCCGGGCCAAGCCCTACGTCGAGGAGGATCCGCCGAGCCCCCTCAGCGTGTACGGCCGCAGCAAGTGGGAGGGCGAGCGGGCGGTGCGGGGGGCGGGCGGGAAGCACCTCATCATACGGAGCCAATCCCTGTTTGGTTCCGGAGGGCGGCA
The DNA here is from genome assembly GCA_003566475.1 of PVC group bacterium. Lineage (GTDB taxonomy): Bacteria > Verrucomicrobiota > Kiritimatiellia > SS1-B-03-39 > PXDE01 > PXDE01. The sequence goes on from PXDE01000274.1 coordinate 2,089, forward strand.
TTTCGTGGGGGCGATTCACCAGCGGCTGGCCGCCGGGGACGGGCCGCTGCGGGTGGTGGACGACCAGGTGTCCGCGCCTACCTACACTCCGCATCTCGCGGACCAGATCCTGCGGCTGGCCGACGCCAGGGCCGAAGGGGTGGTGCACGTCTCCGCGTCGGGTTCGTGCTCGTGGTGGCGGTTCGCCCGGGCCATCGCGGACCTGGTCCGGCCGGCGGCGAAGGTGCTTCCCGTTTCCACGGCCGAGTTCGGGCGACCGGCGCCGCGGCCCGCCCACGCCGTCCTCAGCAACGCCCGGGCCGAGGCGATCACCGGTCACCGCATGCCCACCTGGCGCGAGGGGCTGGCCTCCTACATGCGTGACGACACGTAGGTCGGCCATTCCTGGCTGACCCGGTGGGAACGAATCCGAGGGACACGTGGGAACGCGAACCGGCGGAGGCACGGGGGGCGACGTTTCATGCCGGGGGCGACCGGAAGGGTCAGGCAGGAATGCCCGACCTACAGGGCGACGGGCCCGATTCGCTGGTGCGGGGAGCCGACATGAAGCATGGTGTGGGCAAACCGGAGGTACCCATGTCGTTCCGTTCACGTTATCTGCTGCTGTCATCGCTTCTCGCCCTGCTGTCGAGTGGCCGGGCCCCCGCTCAGGAACCCCTCCGCCAGGATCTGGCCCGGGGCGATGTTCTGGTGGTCGCCGACGACACCGCCCGGCTCCCCGACCTGATCCAGGCCTCGGCCCGGCTGAACTCGAACACGGTGTATCAGGACGGGTTCATGGACGTGGGACTCCATGTCCGGACGGGCC
>PXDE01000300.1 GCA_003566475.1 PVC group bacterium
CATCCGGAGGGTGGTCCGCGATCCCTGGGGGGGCTGGCCGCCGCCCGCCGTCTCGATCTGCGCCGCCGGGCCCAGCCGGAACGTCAGCCGCTCCGGCGCGGCGGGCGAGGCCCAGACCAGCCGGTCGTCCTTGACGTCGATCTCCACCAGGGATCCGCGCAGGGAGTCGCCGTTGCGGAAGCGGAGCAGGTCGCCGTCGGAGGACTGGGCCTGCGTCGGCAACGCCCCGAGGCCGAGGGCCGTCGTGATGGAAAAGGTGACGGAACGGATCGTGACGGCGTGGGACGAGATGCGGGTACGGGACACGGGGCCTCCGAAGGCTAAGATAGGGGCAATGTCCCCGGTCTGCCCGGCCGGGTCAAGCGTTCGGACGACGGGGAGGTCACGGCCGGGGGCGGGCTCGGATCCTGTCCACGGCATCGAGCAGATGGATGGCGACGTCCGCCAGGTCGGTGCCTCTCAGATCCCGGAGCAGGGCGTCGTCGATGGTGACGAATCTGCGCCCCGCGCCCCGGGCGGTGAGAACCTGAACCAGATCGTAGGGATGGCCCTGGCCCCGTCCGGCACGCTCCACGGATTCGGCCAGGTGCGGGCGAAGTTCGGTCCGCGGCATCGGCCATTCCACGAAGCGCCGACAGGCCCGGACGGCTTCCGCCCTGGCCATTCGTCGTCGGCGCACCGCCTTGGCCAGGGCGTTGGCGACTTCGCAGTCGATGATCGCCGCGCCCGCAACATCCTGGGCCTCGGCGAGGAACCGGATGGCGGCGGGGTGGACCGTCTCATCCTTCAGGACGGAAGCCGCGAACACGCTGGCGTCGATCAGCCAGGCGGTCACGGCAGGGCGGCCCGATCCGCCTGCTCATCCCGCATGTCCCGCACCAGGTCCGCCAGGGGCTGGCCGTCGGGATCGGGACGGGTGCCTTTCGCGATCGCTTGCAGGTCGTGCAGCCAGGCTTCCTTGTCGAACGCCGGCTCGGCCACGGAGGCGGCGAGTCGCTCGCGAACCTCCCCGGCCAGGGACCGATGGTTCGCCCTGGCCGCCTGCTTGAGCTTCGCCATAAGGCGCTCATCCACATTTCGTACCATGAGACTCGGCATGGGATCCTCCTGACGCAGTATGATAGCATAGCGAATACGTTCTGCAAGCGCCTCGGGCCGAGTGGGTCGTGCCCGGGCCATTGCCCTCCGGCCCTTCCGAGGCTAGGGTGATTGGCTCCGGAGGCCCCGATGAGCAAGTTCTACGTCACCACCCCCATCTACTACGTCAACGACAAGCCCCATATCGGGCATGCCTACACCACGCTGCTGGCCGATGTGCTGGCGCGGTACCACCGGCTGTACGACGAGCCGACCTGGTTTCTCACCGGCACCGACGAGCACGGCCAGAAGGTGGCCCAGGCGGCGGCCAAGGCGGGCATCCCCCCCCAGGAGCAGGCCGACCGCACGGTGGTCCGCTTCCAGGATCTGTGGAGGAAGATCGAGATCACGAACGACGACTTCATCCGCACCACCGAGCCCCGGCATGTGGCCGTCGTCCAGAAGCTCCTCCAGGAGCTGTTCGACAAGGGCGAGATCTACCGGGCCGAGTACGACGGCTGGTACGACGTGACCAGCGAGACCTTCGTCACGGAGAAGGATCTGGAGGAGCGGGGCGGTCCCGAGGCCAATCCCTCCGTCACCCGCATCCAGGAGGCCAACTACTTCTTCAAGATGGGGGCCTACCAGGACTGGCTGGTGCGGTATATCGAGGAGCACCCCGAGTTCATCCAGCCCGACTTCCGGCGCAACGAGACCCTGGGCTTCCTGCGGAAGCCGCTCAACGACCTCTGCATCTCCCGGCCCAAGAGCCGGCTGAGCTGGGGCATCGAGCTGCCCTTCGACCGGGAGTTCGTGACCTATGTGTGGTTCGACGCCCTGGTCAACTACATCAGCGCGGTGGGCTGCCGCTCCGACGAGGAGCGCTTCCGCGCCTGGTGGCCGGCCGACCTGCATCTGATCGGCAAGGACATCCTGGTCACCCACACCGTGTACTGGCCGACCATGCTCCAGGCCATGGGCATCCCGCTGCCCCGGACCATCTTCGCCCATGGCTGGTGGCTCTCCGGCGAGGCCAAGATGAGCAAGTCGGTGGGCAACGTGGTGGACCCCATGGATCTGCTCGACCGCTACGGGGTGGACCCGTTCCGCTATTTCCTGATGGCCGAGATGACCCTCGGCCAGGACGCGAGCTTCTCGGAGGAGGCGTTCATCCGCCGCTACAACGCCGAGCTGGCCAACGATCTGGGCAATCTCCTCAACCGCATCACGAGCATGCTCAAACGTGGTTGCGGGGGGAAAATCCCCGACGGGGTGGCCGAACCGGCGGTCGGCGCCCCCGAGCGGGAGCTGTGGGACGATGCCCAGGCCGCGATCCTGGACGTGAACCGCCTGGTCCGGAGCTTCGGCCTGGACAAGGCGCTGGCCCGGGTGTTCGCGGTGATCCGCGCCATTAACCGCTACGTCGAGTCGCGCAAGCCCTGGGAACAGGCCAAGGCCGACGACAAGGGGCCGCTGGCCGTCACCCTGGTTACCGCCGGAGAATGTCTCCGGGTCTGCGCGGGACTGCTCTATCCGGTGATGCCGGCCAAGATGGATGCCTTGCGGGCGGCTCTCGGGCTGGCCGGGGGCGCCCCGGACTATCTGCGGCTCCAGGAATGGGGCGGGCTAAAGCCCGGCACGGAGACCCGGGCCGGTCCCGGCCTGTTCCCGCGTATCGAGGCCCCCAAAGCCCCGTCCGAGATCCCGCCCCTTCCACCCGAGGTGGCCGAGCCGCCCGAGGCGGAGGCCGGCCTCGTGACCTACGACGAGTTCAGCCGGCTCGACCTCCGCACCGCCACCATCATGGACGCGGAGCG
>PXDE01000333.1 GCA_003566475.1 PVC group bacterium
CCCGGTTCAGACCGCGGGCCAGAAAGATGGTGATGATCTCGCTGGAGATCCCCGGGGAAGGCACCCCGTCGAAGAGCCGCGTCCACTCCGTCGCCTCGAATCCCGTCTCCTCGCGCAGCTCCCGACGGGCGGCCGTCTCCAGATCCTCGTGGGCCTCGCCCGGCCTGTCCCCCACCAGCCCGGCTGGCAGCTCGATCACCTTCCGCCCCACCGGCGGCCGCACCTGCCGCACCAGTACCAGCTCGCCGGCCGCCGTCACCGGCACGATCACTACGATGCCGGTGATGCCCGGTCGCTCCGCGAACTCCCAGCCATTCCGGCGAACCAGGCGCAGGTACCGGCCTTCGGCCAGAACGGTGTCGGGGGGAGAATCCATGGGTCGGTCTGTCCTTTTTCGCGGAATGTGTTAAACTATCGGGTCTTGGAGCCTACTCACTACCCCATGCGTGACAAGCGAATCCTCCTCTCTCTCCTCGCCGCCGGGCTGCTGACCGGCGGCGCCCGCGGCAACCCCGTGCGCGACCGGCACGTCGAGGCCGAGCTCGTGGCCGCCGCCCCGGCCGTGGCGCCGGGAACGGACCTCCGACTCGGCGTGGTGCTCCGCCACGACCAGGGCTGGCACACCTACTGGAAGAACAACGGCGACTCCGGCCTCCCCACCGAGATCGAGTGGACCCTTCCCGAGGGGGTCGAGGTGACGGACATCGAGTGGCCCTTCCCCCGCCGCTACCAGAACGGCCCCTTCGTGGACTTCGGGTTCGAGGGCGAGGCCGTGCTGCTGATGAACCTCCGCGTGCCCGAAGGCTACGCGCAGGAGACCGTTCCGCTGAAGGCCCAGGTGGACTGGCTGATGTGCGAGGACGTCTGCATCCCCGGCGGAGTCACCCTCGAAACCAGCCTGCCCGTCGCGACCTCCCCCTCCCCCCCTTCCCCGCCGGTCCGCGACCTGTTCGCCCGGGCCGAAGCCGCCCTCCCCCGGGACCAGGCCGAGGGATGGACCTTCCGGCTGGAGCCGGGTCCGGGCGGCGCCACGCGGCTCCACGCCATCCGCGACGGCACCGGGCCCGATCTGGACGAACTGGAGTTCTTCCCCGACCGCCATAACCTCCTCGCCAGCTACGACGTCCAACCCATGGACGAAACCGTCCAATCCCTGGACGGCGAGGACCGGCCCGCCTGGACCCTGCGGCTGACCCCCGGCAACGAACCCGACGAGCGACTCACCGGCGTGCTGGTGGCCCGGCCCGGATTTGACACCGACGGCGCCCTACGCGCCGTCCTCCTCGACCTCCCCTGGCCGGATGGTGAGCGTCCAGCCGCCACGCCGGGAGATCCTGTACCGGTCGCCGACGCCGCCCCGACCTGGTGGATGCGCCTGGGGCTCCCCGGGGTGCTGATCGCCGCGTTTCTGGGCGGCCTTATCCTCAACGCCACCCCCTGCGTGTTCCCCGTGCTGTCGATCCGGGTGACCAGCCTGGTCACCACCACTCGGGACGCTTCGAAGGGCGAAGCCCTGCGGCTGGCCCTGGCCTTTGTGGCCGGCGTGCTGGTGTCGCTCTGGATCCTGGCCGGCGTGCTTCTCGCCCTCCGGGCTGCCGGCGAGGCGGTGGGCTGGGGCTTCCACATGCAGGACCCCCGGTTCGTGGTGGCCATGGCCGTCCTGTTCTTCGTGATGGGTCTGAGCCTGGTTGGCGTGTTCGAGGTCGGCACCTCGCTCACCGCGCTTGGCGGGAAGTCCACCGGAACCGGTCTCAAGGGCTCGTTCGGCAGCGGTCTTCTGACCACCCTGGTGGCCACCCCCTGCACGGCGCCGCTCATGGCCCCAGCCATCGGTTTCGCCCTCCAGCACAGCACCGGTGCCGCCCTGGCCATCTTCACCGCTCTCGCCCTGGGCCTCGCCCTCCCCTTCGCGCTTCTCACCTCGCAGCCCCAGCTCCTCCAGAAACTGCCGCCGCCGGGCCCCTGGATGGAGACGCTGAAGCAGGCCATGGGGCTACTCCTGATGGCCGTGGTGCTCTGGATGGTCTGGGTGTTCATGAACCAGGGCCAGGGCCCGCTGGCCCTGTTCGCCCTCCTGGTCGGTTTCCTGCTGCTGGCCATCGGGGCCTGGATTTACGGGCATTGGGGCGCCATCCACCGTCCCGCCGTCACTCGCCGGGTTTCCCTGGGGCTCTTTGTGCTGCTCATCGCCGGATCCGTCGGGTTCCCCCTCCGCCTGGCCGACGCCGGAATGGGCGAAGGCGCTGCCGCCGATGCCGAGGACGAGTTCTGGGCTCCCTGGACCCCCGAAGCCCAGGCGGAATCCCTGGCCTCGGGTCGGCCCGTGTTCATCGACTTCACCGCCGAATGGTGCATGAGCTGCAAGGTCAACGAGGCCACCACCCTGAACCGGGACCGGGTCCGCCAGGGCTTCCGTGACCGGGAGGTGATCATGCTGAAAGCCGACTGGACCAACCGCAACCCGGACATCACCGCCGAACTCGAGCGGTTCGGCCAGAGCGGTGTCCCCCTCTACCTCCTCTACCCGCCCGGGGAGACCGTTCCCCGCAAGCTTCCTCATGTCCTGACCCCGGGCATCGTCCTCAGTGCCCTTGAGGATCTTCCCCTCCCGGGGTAGACTGCTCAAACTCTGACGTGGCTGGGTTCCCCCGCTTTCCAGTCATGTCCAACTTCCTGCGGGGAGACTGGAGACAGAGACGATGCGCGCAAGATCCTGGATGCTGATACCCGCCGTCGCGGCCATCGCCGCCGGCAGCCTCACCACCGCCCATGCGGCGGCCGAGCCCAAAGCCGCCACCGACTTCACCCTCAAGGATGCCAACGGCAACGAGCACACCCTGAGCGACCAGAAGGGCAAGTGGGTGATCCTCGAGTGGGTGAATCAC
>PXDE01000003.1 GCA_003566475.1 PVC group bacterium
CTTCCGCGGAAGCCGGGGAGGCCCCTCGCACCATTTCCGTGTCCGGCTCCGCCTCGGAACGGGCCGAACCGGATCTGGCGCGGCTTTCCTTCACCGTGGACCAGGCCCGGACCTCCGCCGCCGAGGCCAGGGAGGCGGTGGCCGAGGTCATCGGCCGTCTGGTCGCCCTGCTGGACCGGATGGAAGTGGCCAGGGAGGACGTCAACACCACCCGGATGACCATCTCCACCGAACATCGGCGGCCCACGCGCGACGCGGAGGCCGTCCTCTATTTCCGGGTGGCCCGCAGCGTGGAGGTCACCGTGCGCGACCTGGATGGGCTGGAAGACCTCCTGCAACAGGCCATCGAGACCGGAGTGACCCGGTCCTCCGGCCCCCATCTGGATCTCTCCACCCGCCCCGCCCTCGAGGAGCGGGTGCTCCGGGCGGCCGCCGACGACGCGAGGCGCACCGCGGAGACGCTGGCCGGCCGGCTGGGCGCCCGGGTCGGAGCGCCCCGAGACGTGCGGATCGGCCCTCCCCGGGGGAAGCCGTTCCTTCCCGCCCACGATCCGTTCGACCCCTTCAGCGCCGGCGCCGAGGCGGCCGCACCGGTCGAAACCCACCGGGTCGGCCAGATTGAAGTCACGACGGCGGTCGAGGTCACGTTTGATCTGATACCCGAGTGACCGGGTGCCGTAAGGCCTGGTCCGTGGTCAGTGCAGGCCAACCGCGCCGCTGGGCGGCTAGGTTCAGCCGGATAAGGGGTGAGACACGGGGCGATGCGGGATGCAGCCAGGTAACTCGCTGGCTACGACAGCGAGGGCGCGTGTGCGGAGCCTGGCTGGAGGAAGGCGAGGACCATGGCTCCTCTTCCTCCCAAGCAGGCCCGTTGCACGCTCGGTCCGCTGTCGTAGCCAGCGGACTACTGGGTCCGCGCCCATTCGGCAGTATGTTCTTGGGGACCGGCGGCTTGTCCACGGAACTGCGGGAGGGTGTCTCGGAGCCGGGAGCGAGGCCACGGGGAATCACATGCCCAACGATTCGCGGGCCCGCCGATACCGGGCCTCGACGATCTTCCGTTCGGAGAGCCGGTTGTCGCGGTCCCAGAGGTCGGTGAAGCGGCTCCAGAGGTCGCGGCTTTCGCGGGCGAGGGTCCGGCGGGCGGCGCGGGTGTCGCGGCCGCCGGGGCCGAGGGTCATGAGCTTGCGGGCGGCGTGGGCCATTGTGTCGGCGGCGAAGACCCAGGAGTCGCGGAGGTGGAACGGATCGTCCTTTCCCCCCGGCATCGTGGAGAAACCCCGGCGGATGCCCTCGAGGGAATCAAGAGCGGCGCGTCCGAGATCGGCGTCCACCGCCACCTTCCGCTTCCCGATCTCGCCGCGCTCGGCCACCCAGGCGAGGTCGGGGTCCAGCCTCAGACACCGATGCCCGACCGGGGCGAAGAAGATGGCGAACCAGAGGCTCTGGTAGAACCCGCCACGCTCGAGATGCACAAGGTCGCCGAGATCGGACAGCGCCCGGGCCACAGACCGGGGATCCTCCGCCGCGCAGGTGTCGCGCACGAACCGCTCCAGGAACGTCTCCACCGGCGCGTCCGGGTTCCAGGCCTGTTCCGCTCCAAAGGCGAAGGAAGGCCAGGAGCCGGCGAACAGGTTGGGATGCCCGCCGTCGCCCCAGTCGGTGTTGACCAGCCCGGCCGCCCCGTGGCGATGGCCCGCGCCCGCGAAGCCCTGGATGTTGGCGAAGGCCTCGTGGATGCGGGGGAACAGGCTGCACCAGGAGGAGGTGCCGGGGCAGACCCAGGTCTCGAACCCCGCCCCGAGGAGATCGGCCACGGAGTCGAAGTCGTGGTGGTGATGGTAGGCCCAGTCGAAGAGGATCACGTCCGGAGGCAGGTGCCGGAGGGCGGCGGGGTGGTGGCGGATCATGTCGGCCCAGATGGCGGTGCGCTTCCCGTGGCGGCTGGCCAGGTCGCGCACCCGGCGGACGTGCCGGGCGAACAGGCGGCCCAGGCCGAGGCGGCGGGCCAGGGCGTAGCTCTGCCCCTTGCCCAGGTCGTAGGCCTCGTCGCAGGCGGCATGGAACCAGGGCGAGGCGAAAAGCGGAGCCAGATCGCCAACGAGCCCGGACAGGAAGTCGTAGCTCTCCTCCCGGGCCGGCGTGAGGGTCCAGGCCCGCCGATCCTTGGGCAGGGAGAACCCAGGCGCCTGGTAGGTATTGCTGGCCAGATCCTCGGCCAGGTGGCGGGCGGGCCGCTGGCTGAGAATGGGCTGCATGTGACCCAGGGTGGCCTGGCAGGGGGCCAGCGAAAGCCCCGCCTCGCCCGCCGCCCGGTCGATCTCGAGCACATCCCGGACGGACAGGGGATCGCACCCCCGGCCGATCCAGGGCTGGGAGGCGAACTGGAAGACGTGTTCGATATAGAGCTGGGCGTAGTTGACCCCCCACCCGGCGAGGCGGCGGAGATCCCGGATAAGGGCGTCGGTCCGCGGCACCCGGCCCCGCGTGATGTCGAGGGAGACGCCGCGATGGGGATACGCGGGCGCGTCCTCCACGCGCACCCCGGGCCCGCCCCGAGGAGCGAACCGGTCCAGCACGACCACCTGCCGGGCGGCCCGGGCCAGGGCCCGGGGGGAGCCGGCCTGGATCTCCACCCTTCGGCCGGTCCACGTCCAGCGGTGCCGATCCTCCCCCATCTGGGGGTCCAGCACCAGCGAGACCCCTTGTCCCGAGTTCGGTGTGCCGGACGTCAGGGACAGGCCGGGCCACTGGCCGAGCAGGACGTCGGCGGCATCAAGGCATCCGGTCCCGGCCACGACCCGCGCCGCCCGGCCGGGCTTTCGGCGTGGGTCAGAAAGCCAGGTTACCATCCGCGGATAGGGAAGCCAGGGGATGCGGGAGGCAAGGTTCGGTTTCATGGGGTGAGGCTACCGGGAACGGCTCGCGGGGGCGAATGGAAAGGGCGGGCGTGGCGCCAAAGCGACAAAAGGGCCAGACGGGGGGGGGCCAGGGCCTGGACGGTTTCATCCAAGGTCTGGACGGGCGGCGAGGCCCGAACCCGAGTGCTCTGAGACACCATCCGGTCTGCCCAGACTCCGCCCCAGCAGAGTGGGGCGGCTACACCGGCGCGTTCCGCGCCGGATGGCCGGGCCGCCGGGCGGCCCGGTGCAGCCACGGCACTCTGCTGCCGTGGAGTCTCCCGCACCCCCATGCCTTCGCGGGTCATCAAGGCACGGCTTGGGGTCCATGCGGCTGGCCACGCCTTCATGGCAAGGCTATTCCATCCTCCAGGTTCCTCCGGTCCTCATCGGCGCTCCTGGTCCAACCCCACCAGATCTTCAGCGGCTCTGCTCCAAGAACTGACCACGTAGTTGACTGAACCGTCTTAGAGACCGATCGAGCAACAAGAATGTGAAATAGTTCAAGATGGGAGCAAGCGTGGAAACGAGAAGGTGCGGATGAACTCCCGGGAAGGCGCGAATCGAAATATGAATTAGCGCCATGATCGCGACCATAGCGAACGGAACGATCTTGACCAACACAGGAAAGCCGAGCACGACCATGCGGCTGATGAAATCACGGCCATCCATTTCCTCGTTGGATCGGAAACATTTTCTGACCCCGTGGTAGACCACGATTCCTGCCAGCACATGCAATAGCAAGATGCCGAAGGAGACCAGGGGCTCCGGATTGTCGCCATAGCGCGGTCGAAGCAGCCAGACTGCATTCGAGAGCCCACCACCGACGACCATGGGAACAAAGTAGTATCGAGCCTCATCCCAGCGATCCATCTCGCCCTTCGACATCGCCGCTTCCAGTTCCCGGGAGGTGAAGTACATTCTGTAGGTTCCCGTTTGGTACTGGGCCCTGGCTAGCATCTTCCTCCTCGCACGTCAATAACCCTGGCGCCCCGCCGCAACCCATGGGAACACTCTCTCGGACACGAGCGCCGGGAGTCCGGCTGCAAGTCGGACCTACGACGGGGCGGAGGCAGGCCGGGATTCGCGGTCCCGGGCTCAAGTCCGCTCGTACCCATGAAGTTGGCCCAGGCTTCGCGCAGACGCTTCGCCCCGGCACGCAGGAATGGCCGACCTGCTGCTCTGAGACACTTCCTCGCCAAAGGTCCGGATTGGAGCGTGAAAACCCCATGATCTGTGGTATGGTGACCATAAGGAAGGAGACTAAACCATGATCCGAAATCGCATCGCCCGCATCGCATTCGCCCCCATGCTCGTCCTGAGCATGTCTCTTCCCGCCGCCGCCGAGACCATCGAGGTGGCACGCGATCCCACCCCGGAGCACCGGGTTTCGCTGTCCCTGCGCCGGGAGGCGGGGGTGACCATCGACGCGACCACCCGCTGGCTGCTGGCCCAGCAGCAGGAGCGGGGAAACTGGTCCAACCCGGGCCACCCCGCGCTCACCGCCCTGCCGCTCTTCGCGCTCCAGCTCGCCGGGGTCGAGGCGTCCGAGGCGACAGCCAAGGCCCGCGACTTCATCCTGAGCACCGCCCATGACGACGGCTCGTTCTGGGTCCGTCCGGAGCCGGGTACCCGGGGGGGGGGGCTCACCAGCTACAACACGGCGGTGAGCCTGATGGCCCTGCATTCGCTGGGCGACCCCGACCTCACGCCGGTGCTCCTGCGGGCCCGCTCCTATCTGGCCGGCCTCCAGCACCGGGGCGACGACGTGTACGATGGCGGGTTCGGCTACGACGCCCAGACTGACCGGGCCTACGCCGACCTCAGCAACACCATCTTCGCCACCATGGCCATGCGGCTGACCGAGGATCTGGAGGATCTGCGCCGCGACGCGGGCGAAGCCCCGGCCGATCTCGACTGGGAGGCGGTGGAGACGTTCGTGACCCGCCTGATCAACCACGACGGCGGGTTCATCTACCGCCCCGGCCACAGCATGGCCGGCGAGGAGACCCTCGAGGACGGGACCGTCCGCCTGCGCTCCTATGCCAGCATGACCTACGCCGGGCTGCTCAGCCTGATTTACGCCGAGGTGGATCCCGAGGACAAGCGGGTGCAGTCGGCGTTCGACTGGGCCCGCAACCACTGGTCGCTGGAGGAGAACCCGGGCATGGGCCAGGAGGGCTACTACTACTTCCTGTCCGTCATGGCCAAGGCCCTCAACGAGATGGGGGTCGAGGAGTTCCAGCTTCCCACCGGCCACCGAATCAACTGGCGCGAGGCCATGGTGCGGCAGATCCTCAACCTGAAGCGCACCGACACCGAGGGCCGGGTCTACTGGACCAACCCCACCAGCCGGTGGATGGAGAGCGACCCGGTGCTCGTCACCTCCTACGCGCTGATGGCCCTCTCCATCGCGCTGGGCGGGGCCTGATCTAAGTCGGCGAGACACGCTGGCTGCGACCCCTCCGGGGTCGGACGTTGAGGGGAACGGGTTCCGGGGGTGTCGCTCCGCTTACCCCCGGCTAATGGCTGGCACCCCTGCGGGGTGGCCGGGACGGAATCGACCCCGGAGGGGTCGCAGCGATTAGCCGGGGGGCGAGCGACGCGACACCCCCGGATCCTGCCCTTTCCCTTGCCGTCCGACCCCGGAGGGGTCGCAGCAACTCCGGGCCGTTGATGCTGCGGACGTGTTGAGCCCGCCGGAGCATGGGAAGGGACATGGGGCGATCCGACTTCGCCAAGGCACTACGTCGGACAAGTCGCGGGATACGCGATGCGGGATGCGGAATGCGTGCACGGGTGTCTCAGAGCAGTCGAGGCCGCTGGCACCGTGAGCCAACCCGACGGGTGCAATAAGCCCCGCCACCGGCTGGGCGGCCGTCGTGGATCCGGATCGCGGCCGGACCTAAACGCCGGGGCGTCCGGCTACAAGCCGGACCTACGACCGGGCGATGTCTCCGAGCAGCGGCTACGATCAGGGATACGTGAAAAGTTCCCCGATCCCATACGCCGCGCCCGCCGCGCGGTTGAGGGCGTCGCGGACGAGGGCCTGGCTGTGCGGGGTCAGGCGACGGCCCTTCACGGCCCGGGCGATCAGCTTGTGGCTGATAGGCGTGGCCGAGGCCGCGACCAGATCGTGAGCCTTGAGGCCCTGACGGGCCAGAATGTCCCCCAGCGGCTGGGGGCCAAGATTGCGTTCCCGGGGCTCAGTCAATGGTGATCCCGAACGCGATCTTGGCGTTCACCCGTTCGGCGATCCGCTCCACCACCGCCTCCGGCACCGGCTGGTTGACCTTGAGGATGGCCAGCGACTGGCGGCCCTGGGAGTCGTGGGGATTGCGCACGTCGTCGATGTTGATGCCCGCCTCGGCGAGGGCGGCCGCGATGCAGCCCAGCACGCCGGGCCGGTCCTCGTACGAGTAGGCGACGAGGTGCCCGGTGGGCTCGAAGTAGAGCTTATCGAAGTCGTTGATGCGGGCGATCATGAGGGTGCTTTCGGCCACGGTGCCGCGCACGCTGACATGGCGCGACTCGTCCGGCCCCACCCGGCCGACCAGGTCGACGGTGATGGAGTTCGCGTAGCCCTTGGAGTCGTCGGTGACCCGGTCCTCGTAGGCGATGCCCTGGTCGTGCAGGTACTGCCGGGCCGCCGCGTAGTCGAGCGACCGGTCGAAGCCGCGGGCCAGGGCGCTCACGATCGGGATGGTGAGCCAGTTGGCGTAGGGCTTGAGGTTGCCATAGAAGCTGGTCTCGACCTGGTCGAGCGCCGCGTCGTCTCCGAGCACCGCCCGAGCGAGGCGGGCCAGGACATGGGCCAGTTCGCCGTAGGCCTCGTCGAGGCCGGCCGGGATGTCGCGGTTCACGATGTAGGAGGTGATGCCCTTGGTGTCGAACTCGACGAGCTGCTCGGCCGCCCGCCGGGCCGCGTTCTGGTTGGCCTCGGCCGTGCTGGCCCCGAGGTGGGGCAGCATGAGGTCGCAGAGATCGGCGATCGGTTTGGGCCCCGGCGCATCCTTGGGATACACGTCGTTGAGGAAGCGGAGCTTGCGCCGGGGTTTCACCTCGCGCAGATCCGCCTCGTTCACGATGCCCGCGCGGGCGCAGTTGATGAGGGTGGCGCCCTCCTTCATCCGCTCCAGAAGGTCTCGGTCGACCAGTCCCTGGGTCTGCTCGTTCTCGGGCAGGTGCAGGGAGACATAGTCGGCCTGCTCGAAGAGCTCTTCGGCCGGAACCAGGCGGATCCCCAGCTCGCGGGCCCGCTCCTCGCTGATCACGGGATCGTAGCCGAGGAGGGTCATCTCGAACCCGCGCAGGCGCCGGGCCAGGAGCTGGCCGATATAGCCGAGCCCGAGAATGCCCAGGGTCTTGCCGGCCAGCTCGCGCCCCATGAACCGGGATTTCTCCCATTCGCCCGCCCGCACCGAGGCGTCGGCGGCCACCAGGTGGCGGGCGTCGGCGAGCATCATGGCGATGACCTCCTCGGCCACCGCGTTGGCGTTGGCCCCGGGGGTGTTCATGACGTCGATGCCCCGGGCCCGGGCGGCCTTGGTGTCGATCGTGTTGTAGCCGGCCCCGGCCCGGAGAATGACCTTGAGTCCGGGCAGGGCCGTCATTTCGTTCTCGCCGATCTTCTCGCTGCGGACGATGAGGGCGTAGGTGTCGGGGTGGGCGGCCAGGAGGTCGGCGAGCGGAGTCTTCGCGTCCTGTACCACCTGGTAGTCGCCCTGCCCTTCCAGAATCGTGGCGGCGACCGGATCGAGCTTGGTCGGGATCAGTACCTTCTTCATCCATGGTCCTCGGATTACGTGAAAAGGGACAGGCTACGGGGAACGCGGGGTGGGTTCAAGCCTGTCGCCGGGACGGGCCGTAGAGCACCTTCCAGAGGAACAGCCCGCGGGCCTCGGCCGTGGGCACTTCGGCGGTGCGCACGCCCCCGGCGAGGATGCGGGGACCGTCCTCCGGCCTCCGCTCGCCCCGGCCCACCCGGAGCAGGAACCCGGCCAGGCTGCGGACCATCTTGTAGAGGAAGCCATCCCCCTTCGCCACCAGGCAGACCTCCGGTCCCCGGCCCCGCACCTCCAGCCGGTGCAGGGTCCGCACCGTGCCGCTCACCTCCCGCTGCGGATTGGCGGAGAACGCGGCGAAGTCGCGGGTGCCGACGAGCAGGACGGCCGCCTCCCGCATGGCCTGGGGGTCGAGCCGCCGGGGCTCCCACGTCCGGATATGCCGCAGCTCCGGCGGAACCGCCTTCGCGTTCCAGATGAAATACCGGTACTCCTTGCCCGTGGAGGAGCTTCGGGCGTGGAAGCCCGGCGGCGCCGGCCGCGCCTCCAGCACCCGCACATCGTCGGGGAGCACGGCGTTCATGGACCACCGGAGGTCGCCCGGCGGGCGGTCGTCGGGCCAGTCGACATGGGCCACCTGACCCCGCGCATGCACGCCGGTGTCGGTGCGTCCGCTCCCATGCACCCGGACCGGCCGCCCGGCCAGCCGGGCCACCACCGCTTCGAGTTCGCCCTGCACCGTCCGGTGCGGGGCCGGCTGAAGCTGCCACCCCCGGAACCCGGTACCGTCGTAGGCCACGGTCAGCCGCAGACGCTGGGAGGAGCGCATCGTTCCCTCAGATCACCCGGAACAGCAGGGAATCGTTGAGCCCCCGGTCCATGGTGACGGTCTCCGCACATCCTGTGGACTGGCCAATCCGGCCCAGGAGATAGTCCGAGAAGTCACCCTTCCCGGTTCGTAGATCCGCCAGCGCGGCCCAGAGGAGATCCTTGTGTTCAAAGTCGAACTGCCGGGTTCGCAGCACACGCTCGACCACCCCGAGAATGTCCCCTTTTGCGAACCCGTAGGCGGTCTCCAAGACCCAGACGGTTTCGCACATGACGATGGCGGTGAGATGGATGGAACCGGACTCCGCCTGCCGTGACTCAATCTCGCGGGTGGCCTTGGCCGCTTGGGCGGGATCGTCCTGGACGAGGTAGCGGACGAGCACGTTGGTGTCGAGGCCGATCATGTACGCCGCGCCGCCCTGCGCCGCACTGCAGCGTCCATTTCCCGCAGGGTGACCGGCCTCCGGACCTTGGCGGCCAGAAGCCCCTTAAGATCCGTCACTTCGCCCAGGACCGGCCGGAGCGAGACCTCTCCTCCTTCACCCACCACGAAATCGATCCGGTCCCCGGCCTGGAGATCCAGCAGATCCCGCACGGGCTTGGGTACCACCACCTGGCCTTTGCTGCTGAGCACGGACGACGGCACAGAGAACCTCCCGAGTCTTACCTATGATCACATTTCCTACAGTAATGTACAACCTTTCCCCAGCATTCTCAAGGTGCATGCTCCTCGGGAGGCCGGTGCCGGTCCAGCCAGTCCTGGAGCAGGATCTGGGCGGCGACCTGGTCGAGCAGCTCGCGGCGGCGGGCGGCTTTGGCCCCGCCCCGGCGCAGGGCGTCGGCGGCGGCGACGGTGGTCAGCCGCTCGTCCTCGACATGGACCGGCACCTCGACCAGAGCCTGAAGCCGGGCGGCGAAGTCCCGGCCCGCCCGGGCCCGGGGGCCTTCGCTGCCGTCCATGTTCAGGGCCAGGCCCACCACCACCGCCTCGGCGTCGTGCTCCCGGACCAGCTCGGCCAGGCGGGCGGCCACCCGCCTGGGCGACGGGTCGTCGATGCGCTCCAGGGGCGAGGCCAGGATCCGGTCGGGGTCGCTCAGGGCCACGCCGGTGCGCCGGTCGCCCGGATCCACCCCCAGCACGCGGCCCATCAGAGCACCTCGTCCGCGCCCTCGTCGCGGAGGCGCTGGACCAGCTTCTTGATGTCCTGATCGCGGTCTCTGGGACAGACCAGCACCGCGTTGCCGGCCCGGACCACGATGAGGTTCTCCACCCCGATCAGCGCGGTGAGCCCGGGCTCCCGGGAGACCACGATGTTGTCCCGGGCTTCCTGCGTGGCCACGGCGCCGAGGACGACATTCCCCTGCGAATCGGCCTCCACGAGGTTGGCGAGGGCGGTCCAGGATCCCACATCGTCCCAGGGACAGTCGCACTCGGCCATGGCCAGGTTGTCGGCCCGCTCCATGAGGGCGAAATCGATGGAGATCTTGGTGAGTTCCCCGTAGCGCCGGGCCAGCAGGTCGTCCAGCCTTCCCTCCCGCTGGGCGGCCTCGGCTTCGTCCATGAATCCGGCCAGCTCCAGGGCGTGCCGGGCGAAGGCGTTGCGCAGCGCGGCCACCGACCACACGAACATCCCTCCATTCCAGAAGTAGGATCCCTCGGCCAGATACGCCTCGGCGGTGGCCCGGTCCGGCTTCTCCACGAACCGCTCGACCCGACGCAGGCGCACCCCGTGGCGGACGCCGATCTCTCGCCCCGCCTTGACGTAGCCGAACCCGGTGGCGGGATGACGCGGGGTGATGCCGAGGGTCACCAGCACCTCCTCCTCGGCGGCCAGCTCGCAGGCCGCCCGCAGCACCTCCCGGAACCGCACCGCGTCGGGAATGATGTGGTCGGCGGTGACCACCAGAAACACGGCGTCCGGGTCGCGGGCGGCCACCAGCGCCGCCGCCAGGGCGATGGCCGGAGCGGTGTCGCGGCCCACGGGCTCGCCGATGATGTTGGCGGCAGGCACTCCGGGGGCCGCCGCGCGGGCCGCATCCACCAGATCGGCATTGGTCATCACCAGCGCACGCTCCGGAGGCACCAGCCCCTCCAGACGTCGCACCGCCTGTCCGAGCAAGGTGCCCTGACCGAGCAGATCGAGCATCTGCTTGGGGCGCCGGGCCCGGCTCAGGGGCCAGAACCGCTCGCCCTTGCCGCCGGCCAGCACCACGCCATAGATCTGCGTCGTCATCGTTCAGTCCCCATGCACGGCCCGGACCATGTCCGCGACCCACCGTTGGACCTTGCGCAGGGCCGGCGCCGACCCGCCCGCCTCGTGGAGGGCCTTCACGATGGCGCTACCCACCACCACGCCGTCGGCGGCCCGGGCGGCGGCCGCGGCCTGGGCCGCGTCCGACACGCCGAACCCAATGGCGATGGGCAGGCGGGTGTGACGCCGCGCCCGTTCGACCACCCCGACCGCCTCGCCGCTCATGGACTTCTGCATGCCGGTGACCCCTTCGCGCGACACCGCGTACACGAAGCCGCCCGCCGGACGCAGCAGGCCGGGCAGCCGGGCCTCGGCGGTGGTCGGGGTGACCAGCGGGATGTAGTTGACCCCCGCCTCGCGAAGCGGACGCACGTAGTCGTCGGTGGCGCCGCCGGGCAGGTCGAGGATGAGGTAGCCGTCCACCCCCGCCTTCGCGCCGGCCCGGATGTTGGCGGCATAGGTTCCGGCCAGGAGCGGGTTGAGATAGCTGAAGAAAAGCAAGGGGATGTCCGATGCCTTCCGGATCGACGCCACCCGTCCGCAGACCTTCCGGTAGGTGGCGCCGGCGGCCAGGGCCCGCGCCGCCGCCTGCTGGTTCACGATCCCGTCGGCCACCGGGTCCGAGAACGGGATCCCCAGCTCGACCACGTCCACGCCGGCGTCCTCCAGGCGGCGCACGTGGTCGCGGGTGGTGTCCAGGTCCGGATCGCCGGCCGTGATGTAGGCGATGAACGCCTTGCGTCCCTCGCCCGCCAGGTCGGCGAAGCGTTGCTCAATCCGCGTCGGCGCGGCGGTCGTCGTGCTCATTCAGTTCTCCAATCCATCCCAGGCCGGCCAGGGTCAGGTCCGGCTCCAGAGAGAATTTCAGTCGGGTCCGGCCCAGCACCCAGCGGGCGAACCCGCCGGTGGCCACCAGCGGCATGCGGGGACGGCGGAGCTCGCGGCGAAGGTGCCGGACGATGCCCTCGACCATCCCCGCATAGCCGATCTGCGCCCCCAGGCGCATGGCGGTCTCGGTGCTGCGTCCGAACGGCTCGTCCACCTCCTCGGGGCTCAGCCGGGGTAGCAGGGCGGTGCGTTCGGCGAGGTAGTCAAACATAAGGGGCAGGCCGGGGGCAATCACCCCGCCCGCATAGCCCCGGCGGGGGAGGATCACGTCGAAGGTCACGGCGGTGCCGAAATCCACCACCAGGACCGGGGCCCCGTGGCGCCTCACCGCGCCCACCGCGTCGGCCAGCCGGTCGGCCCCGATGGACTCGGGGCGCGGGTAGTCGATGCCGATGCCCAGCGGGATGCGGTGGCTGACCTCGACCGGCCGGGGCCAGCCGAGGGAGGCGATGGCCCGGCGCCAGGCCGGAACCGCCCGGGGCACCACCGAGGCCAGCACCACCTGACGGACGGGACGGTCCCCGGCCACCTCCTTCAGCCAGGCGGCCAGCCGTTCGCGCCGGATCTCCCGGGTGGCCACCCGCCGGATGCCGTTCACCCGTCCCCGGGCAAACCGACCGGCGGAAACGCTCGTGTTCCCGATGTCGATGACCAACCGTGGCTCCTGCTTCATGGAACGCCAATCTAGCGGAACCCTGCGGGCATGGGAACCGTGAAGCGGGGGCGATGCGGGTTGTGGGATGTGGAAGATTGACGATTGACGAAGTATGAGGTGAGAAGTTGGGCCCGTCCGTCGCCTCGCGCTGTCGCTGTCACAGACAGCGGACGACTGGCATGGAGCCAGCCTTCTGTTGCATGATCCTGCCGTGGAGCAGACGGCACCCACGGGGCGCCAAGGCGTCAGCGCGAGGGCGGGTCCTCTTCAGGAGCGTCGTCCGCGAAGAGGTCCGCGAACTGCCCATAGCCCTCCTTCTCCAGATCCTCGGCGGGGATGAACCGGAGGGAGGCGGAGTTGATGCAGTAGCGCAGGCCGGTGGGATTCGGGCCGTCGGGGAACACATGCCCCAGATG
>PXDE01000304.1 GCA_003566475.1 PVC group bacterium
AGGCCGTTGACCTGGGCCCAGCCGGTGAGGCCCGGCTTGAACCGGTGACGCCACATGTAGCGGCCGACGTCCTCCTTGAACTGCTCCACGAAATGGGGACGCTCGGGCCGGGGGCCGACCAGGCTCATGTCCCCTTTCAGCACGTTCCAGAACTGGGGGAGCTCATCGAGATTCCAGCGGCGGAGGAACCGGCCGAGGGGGGTCACCCGGGGATCCTCGGGCGAGGCCCAGACCGGTCCGGTCCCGGACTCCGCGCCCTCGCGCATGGTGCGGAGCTTGACGATGGTGAACGGCCGGCCGCCCTCGCCGCAGCGCACCTGGCGGTAGAACACGGGCCCGGGGGAGGTCCGGCGGATAAGGGGGGCGAAGATCAGGACCACGGGGACCGCGGCCAGGAGGCCGACCAGGGCGCCGGCGATGTCCTCGGCCCGCTTGAGGATGCGGTTGCCCAGGATGTCGAGCGGCATCCGCTCCACCCCGAGCAGCGGGATGCCGTGCAGGTTCTCGATCTGGACCCGGCTGGTGAGGATGCGGAACATGTCGGGCACCATCTTGAACGCGGTCAGGCTCTGGCTGCACCGCAGCATGACCTGCATCAGGGTGTCGCGGTCGAGTCCGGGGTCGGTCAGCACCACCTCGTCGGGCGGGTCGGCGGCTAGGCGGGCGTAAAAGGCGTCGAGGCCGCCCCGGACCTGGCCCTCCGGCAGCAGGTCGTCGGGAGGGGGGGCGCCGGTGTGGAAGAACCCGTCCGGGCGCAGGCGCAGGCGGGGCTCCCAGTCCAGGGCCCCGATGAGCCGGGCGGCGGTCTCGGCGTCGCCCAGCATCACCACGGTGCGGGCGCGCCCCAGCTTCCGGGCCAGCTCGCTCTCGACGACGAACAGGAGCTGACGCTGCACCAGCAGGACCAGAAACGTGGTGAAGAAGCTGAGAATGACCACGGCCCGGGACAGGGGCGGCTCGACCCGCACCGCCTCGGCGAAGGCGAACAGCAGCAGGACCAGCCAGCCCGTGGCCCGGAGCAGACGGGGCACCCGTTCGGCGAAGGAACCCACCTGGGGCCGCCGGTAGAGGCCGAGGCTCTGGAACAGCAGGAGGGACAGGACCGTGCCCGATCCCGCCCACAGCCAGTAGGGGTCGAGGGGCGGAATGGCATGCCGCAGGGGAATCCAGCCCGAGTAAAACCGGATCCAGACGGCGGCCATGAGCCCCCCGAACACCGCCGCCGCGTCGGCGATCAGGGCCAGGGTCACGCACAGCTCGTCAAAGGCGTCTCGATTCCGCATGGGGCCGCATGGTACCATGCGTGCCTGCCAAACCGAACACATTCCCCCCAGGAGGACAGCCATGATCCAGGCACTGGTTCCCCTCGCCCCCGGATGCGAGGAGATTGAAGCGGTCACCCTCATCGACGTGTTCCGGAGGGCGGGCTGGACGGTCCATGCCGCCGGCCTCAACCCCGGGCCGGTCAAGGCCTCCCGCGGCGTGGTGCTGGTGCCCGATCTGCTGCTCGACGAGGTCGACCCGGATGCCCTCGACCTCATGGTCCTGCCCGGCGGCGGCGGCGGGACCGAGGCCCTGGCCGCCGACCCCCGCATCGCGGCGCTGGCCCGGAAGCTTCTCGACCGGGGCAAGCTGGTGGCCGCCATCTGCGCCGCCCCGTCGGTCCTGTTCCGGGCCGGGCTGCTGGAGAACCGCAGGTTCACCGCCTACCCGGGGGTGCTGGATGACCAGGGCGCGCCGGGATACGATCCGGGTTCACGCGTGGTCGACGACGGCCCCGTCGTGACCAGCCGGGGGCCGGGCACGGCCATGGAATTCGCCCTCCATCTGGTGGGGAGGTTCGAGCGCCCGGAGGCCGTCCGGGCCCTCGCCGACGCCCTTCTGGTCCAGCCTCCCCGGGGCGAATCCTAGATCCCCGCAGAAAACGCTTGTATCCGCGCGAACTCTCGGCACAATGCGACCGTTCGAAAGGGTGTGCGGAGTCGTAACCACAAGGACAGGAGGAAGACATCCATGGCGGCGAAGAAGGCACTGACGAAGTCCCAGATCGAGGCCGAGCTGGCCGACAAGACCGGGCTCACCAAGAAGGACGTGAAGGCGGTCCTGCAGGCGCAGGCCGACCTCGCCTACAAGCAGGCGGGGGCCGGATTCACCATCGCGGGCATCGGCAAGCTGGTGAAGGTCAAGCGGGCCGCCCGCATGGGCCGCAACCCGCAGACCGGGGCGCAGATCAAGATCCCGGCCAAGACCGTGCTCAAGTTCCGCATCGCCAAGGCGGCGAAAGACGCGATTCTCTGATCCGTCCCTAGTCATCTGAGCATGTGCGCGCGCGGGGAGGCTTCGGCCTCCCCGCGTTTCATTTCGCCCCCTTCCCTCCGGATTGCGCGAGGCGCAGCAGCCAGATCTCCCCGCCCAGGAGCAGGAAGTAGGCGACCATGGTGGACAGCACGAAGGGCATCGGCCGCAGGCCCCCGAGTTCCACCGCCAGCACCACGATCACCACCAGCACCACCACCCGCCCGAGGTTCGCGCCCACGCCCCATACCGCGAAGCTCTGGAAATCGGCGCTCGCCATGGCCCGCCGATGCAGCAGCCGGGCCGCCACCGAGCTGGCCACCGCCAGGCCCCATCCCAGCCCCACCTCCAGCGCGGGGTAGGGCGCCTGGGCCAGAAATCCGAGGGCCACCGCCGCCGCCATGGCCAGCAGGCCGGTGATGAGGAATGGATGCTTCATGGGGGCGTTGGATTCCGGTCCGCCCCCTTCGAGGCCGGCGGCTTGGTCGGCGTCCGGGCCAGCTTCCACAGCTCGTACACCATATAGGCCAGGCCCAGAACCAGGCCGACGACCACCAGCACCGGAGTGGTGCCCAGACGATGG
>PXDE01000525.1 GCA_003566475.1 PVC group bacterium
GCCTAGGTCCGTCCCGGGTTCTATTCATCCTTTTCCGAGGGCGTATGACTTGACCCTCTGAAAATGCATGTCGCGGTCAGGCACGATGAATTCCACGCGGTCGCAGAGGAAAGACCCGCTCGGCGCGGTGTCCTTGATCTCATCCATGATCCGCCAGCTCTCCTCGATGGTGACGAACTCCGAAAGGGTCATGTGCGGCGGAATCGTGCGGGTGTAGCAGGGCGGCCGGGTGAAGACGGAGGCCTGATGTAGGGTCGTCCGCAACGCGTCAATCGGCTCGCGGGGACGAATCGGATACGCTACGCCACCGCGCTCCCTGGACGCATGCGGCTTGTCGAAGTAGAGCGAGAAGGGCTGGACCGAGCCCAGAATCCGACGGACCTCGGCATCCCGGTCCGGGGTTATTTCCAGCCCCAAGGGGTCGGAGAGTGTAATGTGCGCGGGACAGTAGGCATAGGTGCGAGGATCGTACTTCGCTCTCAGCGGGTTGATCCGGCTGGCCACCATGTCCGGCGGCATGATCAGAATCAACCCCAGCCGGTAATCCCGCTGCCACGTCTCCCACTTCGAGGTGTCTGTAACGTACTGAACCATTACAATTTCCCCAGCGGTCGGTTGGGGGGCGCGGGGCAGCGCGCACCCTCGGACGGCCGGTTGAGATCCCTCTTCCGTCCTGCGACAAACAGCATGTCCTGGCCGATGGCAAGATGGTCCTCGGCATCACGGGCAAGCGACATGAGCTGTTCCACGTACTCCGGATCGTGGATGCGTTCATCCGCGTCCGGCAGCATCCACGCCTGGGTCACCACGCTCTTCTTCCGTGCGGTCTCGATGTGCTTCGGTACAACGTCGAGAAGCGTGACCCGGTGCCCCTGATCGGCAAGCTGGAAACTGTACACGCCGGTGGCTCCGCCCACATCCAACACCGACAGGTTCCCGCTGGGCAGATAGCGGGAGATCAAGTCCATCGTACGCAATTCCTGGAGGACGCCAAAGGCTCCTCGATGACGCGCTGATTCGTCACACTGGCGTGTATAGAAGTCGATAAGGTTTCTTCTCATTTGGTTCTCCCAACGTCACGGCTGTGGCGCGGCTTTCCCGTCTCCACCAGCCGGTTGTTTGGTGCTCTCTTCAATGACGCTCCCGGTGTCGAGGTCAAACGTAAAGACCTTTCCGTCGACACCCGTGACTTCGTAAACGTATACGTTCCCCTCCAGCCACCGGAAACCGATGCGCTCCCCGAAGACCTGATAGTGGGAAACGGTCGATGACACTCCGCTTCCCATCTTCTCGATCTCGACCGTCGAGTACTCCTTGATTGGCTCACCGTTTCGGTAAATGCCGGTCGCCAGATGGTCGTCTTGCGGTTTGCGGCCGCGATGCCAGGGGCCAAATCGTATCAGCGTCGCGTCGCCAGCTCCTCCTATGTAGATCTCATTGGCAAACCAGTAGTATTCACAAATCAGGGGCTTCGGGATTTTCCGGGGGATTTTTTCGGGAAGGCCTGGCATAATGGGCGTGCGGCCGCAGTGTCCGGCCGCCGGGCGCGTCGGGCTTTGGGGGGCGTCGTCGCGCGCCGGGCGCATGGCCTCCCGAGGACGGGGGAGCAATGCGGGACACGGGACTCTACGAGCGGCTTCTGGACGTGCGGGCCCCATGGCGGGTGGCCGGGGTGGAACTGCGTGTGGACGAGAAGGAGGTGGTGGTGCGCCTGGAGGCCGACCAGGTGCTGTGGGGCTGCCCGGAATGCGGCCGGCGGATGCACGTCCACGACCGGGCCGTGCGCCGGTGGCGGCATCTGGACACCTGCCAGTTCCGGACCATTCTGGAGGCGGAGGTGCCCCGGGTGAAGTGCCCGGAGCACGGGACGGTGACGGTGAGGGTGCCCTGGGCGGAGTGCCGCTCCCGGTTCACCGCCCTCTTCGAGCGTCTGGCCATCGACGTGCTGGGGCAGTGCAGCGTGAAGGTCGCCGCGGACCTGCTGGGCGTGAGCTGGGACGAGGCGGACGGCATCAAGGCCCGGGCGGTGGCCCGGGGCCTTCGCCGGAAGCGGAGGAAGGCGGCCCGGGCCATCTGCATCGACGAGAAGGCGGTGGGCAAAGGCCACGACTACGTGACCGTGGTGACCAAGGCATACGGGGAGGGCGCCTGTGTGGACTTCATCGGGGACGGGCGCGGGGAGGACGCGCTCGAAGGGTTCTGGGCTGCGGAGGGGGAGGAGGGCCGCAAGGCCATGCGGTGCGTGTGCATGGACATGTGGCGGCCCTACATCAGCGCGGTGGAGGAGAACGTGCCAGGAGCCGCCCGGGCCCTCTGCCACGACCGCTTCCATGTCGTGGGGGCCATGAACCGGGCCGTGGACGAGGTCCGCAGGCAGGAGGCCCGGCTGCTCGGCAAGGAGGAGGCCCGCGAGCTCAAGGGCGCCCGCTACGCCCTGCTCTACGGACTGGAGAACCTGCCCCCGAAGTGGGAGGACCGGATCGCGGAGATGAAGCGGAGCAAGCTGCGCACCGCCCGGGCCTGGAGGCTCAAGGAGACGCTCCGGGAAATGTACGCCTGCGCGAACTGGGCCCAGGCCCGGAGCCTCTTCGAGACCTGGCACCGCGACGCGATGGCGAGCAGGCTCCGCCCGGTCATGAAGGTGGCCCGAATGCTCCGCAACCACCTCGAGGGGGTGCTCAACTTCTTCATCCACCGGGCCACCAACGCCTACAGCGAAAGCCTCAACCGCATCATCCAGGATCTCATCAACCGCGCCAACGGCTACCGGAACCGGGCCCGCCTCAAGCGCGACCTCTTCTTCCGCCTCGGCGGCCTCGACCTCTACCCCGACTTGGCCCAATGAAAAATCCCCCGGAAAATCCCGAAGCCCC
>PXDE01000404.1 GCA_003566475.1 PVC group bacterium
CTCTACCCCTCCCACACCCACCAGCCGTTCGCCCGCGACACCGCGCGGCGCCTGGTGCCGGGCGCCCTCGCCGGGCCCGCGTTCGCCGCCGTGGCCACCAACCGCCCCGTGCTCCATCCCCATACGCTCGACTACCGCGACCCCGAGGTCGTCGGCGGCGGCAATCCGTTCATCGAGACCAATCTGGTCGGCGTGACCACCTTCGGCCGCACCACCACGACCAACCGCGTCACCCACCTCTACACCGGCATCACCGAGGGCCAGTACAGCTACACCGTGGTCAACCTCACCGGGCTGGTCGACGCCCACGCCGCCCCGGCCGGGATCCTCGGCGGCCTGCCCGAGGTGGCCGACGCCGAGGCGTTCGTCTCCGCCCGGGCCGGACACCGGCGCTACACCGACCCCGCCGACCTCCATGCCGCCCAGTCCGGGACCGCCCTCGCCGGGTTCCCCCACTACCTCTCCACCTTCAGCCTGCACCGGCCCGGCGTCCTCCATCCCACGTACGGCCGCGCCGCCACCACCAACGAGGTGGTGGACCTCTCGGTGCCGCTGGAGGTGATGGAGACTTCGGAATGGGAGGCGCGGTTCCGCTCGGCCCTGACCGCGATGGGGATCCCCGATCTGTGGATCCAGGACCGCATCTACCTCGGCCTGCTCGACTACGTGGACGAAGACGTGGTGCCCCGGGCTCTCGACACCTGGACCACCGAGTCGGTGCCGCTGGTCAACGAGGTCCACGTGACCGCCGGCTACTCGGGCTCGGCCGACCAGATGTCCCACACCGCCACCGCCCGGGTGGACGTGGAGCTGATCTACCCTTTCCTCAATGCGGTGACCAACGATTTCCGGGTCGAGGTGCGGGGGACGTGGTTCGCCAACCCGTCCGGGGGGCTCTCCGCCCAGCCGTTCGCGGCGTACGCCGATTTCACCGTGGATCCGGAGTCCTACACGGTGCGTTCCGTGGCCACCACCCAGCAGTGGGTGACCGCAGGCCCCGTGTCGGACGTGGCGTTCCGGGTGGACATCACCAACCTGCAGGTGAGGGTGCACGCGTCGGGAGCCCATACCGACGCCCTGGTGAACCGGGTGCTCGCCCCGGGGCAGGTGTGGAACTACCCCTCTCCCAGCGCGAACGCCAGCCCGTCCACCGGCGACGCCAACCGGTTCGCGCTGAATTCGACGAACCCGTCGCGGAGGACGAACTCGTCCATCGACGACCCCAGGCGAAACTTCAACACGGGGAGCTGGCGACACACGGTCGGTGGGGCGGATTCGCTCGAGGCGGAGAATCCCTACGCGTCGGAGGTGTGGTCGGGTCCCCGCTCGTGGGCGGGACTGGAGGGTCGGCCCCGGGACGGCTCGCTGAAGATGTTCGTGCGCAACGCCCCGCTGGAGTCGGTGGCCGAGCTGGGCTATCTGGGCTTCGCGCCGTTCGAGACGGTGAAGCTCTACGACCCCAGCGGGGAGGGCGCCCACCACAAGGTGTACGACCACTTCACCGCCCGGCCCCTCGACGGGCCTGGCCGACGGGACCAGGTGAACCTCAACACCCCCTACCTTCCCGCGCTGGCCGCCGCCCTGGCGGGGATGCCGGTGGACGAGTTTCCCGGCCAGGATCCGCCGCCTGCCGTCCTGGACGAGACCCAGGCCCAGACCGTGGCCGCGGCCATCCTGGGGGGACGGGTGCACCGGTCCGTGGGCGAGGTGGCCCGGATCCCCGGGCTGTTCGACGACTCCATCTACCCCTCCATGAACGAGCTTCAGCGGGAGTCCCTGCTCCGGCACCTCGAAACGAGGACCGGGGTCCGGGGCGGAACCTACCTCATCGTGGCCTCCGGCGAGCACTGGTTCAACACCCACGGCCTGAGCAACTCGGGGTGGCGACGATCCCGGAACGCCAGCGGCTCCCAGCGCGTCTTCGACTGGCTGGACGGGAACCGGGACAGCCTGGGGCGGCGGCTCAGCCTGGGGCTGGCCGGCCGTCCCCTGGCCCGGGCCCAGGCCGCCGCCGTGGTCTGGGTCGATCCCTTCCCCGACGCCCGCGGCCGCCGCTCCGCCGTCATGCAGTGGTTCGCCTGGCTGGGAGAGGAGTAGGCCGCGTCGCGGGGGGGGAATGAATGTTCAATATTCAGCAAGGAATAATCAATATTCAGCAAGGATAATCAATATTCAGCAAGGATAATCAATATTCAGCAAGGAATAATCAATGTTCAGTGAGGAATGGCCCATGATCGTTAAGGATGGCTGGGATTCCTGGAGGGAGGAATGTTGCATATTCAGCAAGGATAATCAATATCCAGCTCGCAATGGTGAATGATCATGGGAATTGCCGATACCGTGGGAGGGATAGACGATGACTTCGAAGCGGCCCTATGATCTGAAGGAGCGGTTGGTGGATTACTCGGTCCGGATTATCCGGCTTTCGGAGGCGCTTCCGGACACCAAGGCCGGGCGTCACATCAGCGTGCAACTTCTCCGCAGTGGCACTTCGGCCGCTCCGAACTATGCCGAGGCGACCGGTGCGGAATCGCGTGCCGACTTCGTCCATAAGGTTAAACTGGCCGTGAAGGAGCTTCGTGAGACGGATGTCTGGCTTCTGGTCGCCGCACGAGCAGGTCTGGTCAATCCGCCCGAAGTGCTCGATGCCCTCCTCAAGGAG
Organism: PVC group bacterium; assembly: GCA_003566475.1. Taxonomy (GTDB): domain Bacteria; phylum Verrucomicrobiota; class Kiritimatiellia; order SS1-B-03-39; family PXDE01; genus PXDE01. Next base: position 2,663 of record PXDE01000404.1, read on the forward strand.
ACCGACGAACTCATCTCCATCCTCTTCACCAGCGCCCAAACCGCCCGTCGGAACAAAGACCGACCTCCAGACGAAAACTGACCATTCCTTGCTGAATATTGGATATTCCCCCCTCCCTCCGCTGACCATTGGCCATTCCTTGCTGAATATTGGATATTCCCCCCTCCCTCCGCTGACCATTGGCCATTCCTTGCTGAATATTGGATATTCC
>PXDE01000033.1 GCA_003566475.1 PVC group bacterium
CGACGACGCGGCCCGCACCGCCTCCCTGGCCGACTGGCTGCCCCCCGGATCGGTCTGGGTCTGGGACCGCCCCGAGGAGATCGAGGCCCACGGCGAGGCCTACCTCGCCGCCGCCGCCGAGGCTGGGGCCTCCGACCGGCTTTGGTCGCTCGACGGTCTCCCCCCCGTAGCCTCGTCCGTCCCGCGAAGCGGGAGCGTGGACGATCCCGGAACCGCGAAGGGGAGCGCCAAAGATCCCCGCGCCACGCACGAAGGGCTTCCCCGTAGCTGCGCCCGACCCGAGTCCGCGTCCCGCCAAGGGCGGACACGCGGCCAAGGGCGCGGCCTCTCTGGAGATTCCCCGCGTGCAGGAGACCGGAACCAAACGCTCTCCATCCTCCTCTGCGGCTCGCGGGAGATCGCGCCGACCTGGGATCCCGGGCTGCGCGAAGGCGAGGCGCTGGGCCTCGCCCCCACCGACGGGGCCGCCCTCGAGAAGCTCGAAGCCCGCCGCAAGGCGTGGGTGGAGGCGCTCCGGGCCGAGGCCCGCCGGCCCGGCCGCGAGGTCAGCCTCTGGTTCCACACCGAGGGCGCCCGCGACCGCTTCCGCGAAATGTACCTGGGCGGGAAGACGTCGCGCGGACTGAAGCTCGAAGTGGGCCCGCTGTCCGGCGGCTTCGTCCGCGACGACCCGCCCCTGCGCGTCGCCTGCGAGACCGACCTCTATGGCCGTCAGCCGGTGCGGCGGCCGGCCCGGAAGCGGGTCAGGCCCGCAGCCGAGCAGGCGGGCGTCCGCATCGCCCACTGGTCGGAGCTGATCCCCGGCGACTACGTGGTCCACATCCGCCACGGGGTGGGCCGCTACCTCGGGCTGTACGAGATCGAGGTGGCCGGGGCGAAGCAGGAGGCCCTGTCCATCGAATACGCCCACGACGCCAAGCTCTACCTCGAGGTGAGCCAGGCCCATCTGCTGAGCCGGTACGTGGGGGTGGGCGAGGGCCATCCGCCGCTGCACCAGCTCGGGGGCACCCGCTGGCGCAACCAGAAGGCCCAGGCCGAGCGGGCGGTGCGCGACCTCGCCGCCCAGCTACTCGAGACCCAGGCCGCCCGCGACGTGCTCGAAGGGTTCGCGGTCGGCCCCGACACCCCCTGGCAGCACGAGTTCGAGGCCGCCTTCCCCTACACCGAGACCCCGGACCAGGAGACCGCCCTGGCCGAGGTCAAGCGCGACATGGAGAGCCCCCGCCCCATGGATCGGCTCATCTGCGGCGACGCCGGCTACGGCAAGACCGAGGTCGCGGTGCGGGCGGCCTTCAAGACGGTGATGGCGGGCCGGCAGGTGGCCATGCTCGTCCCCACCACGGTGCTCGCCCAGCAGCACCTCGACACCTTCGCCGCCCGCATGGCCGCGTTCCCGGTGCGGGTCGAGATGCTCAGCCGGTTCCGCACCCCGGCCCAGCAGCGCGAGGTGGTGCGGGGCCTCGCCGCCGGGGCGGTGGACATCGTCATCGGCACCCACCGGCTGGTCCAGCCCGACGTGAAGTTCCGGGACCTGGGGCTGGTCATCATCGACGAGGAGCAGCGGTTCGGGGGGGCCCATAAGGAGGCGCTCAAGCAGCTCCGCCGGCTGTGCGACGTGCTCACCCTCACTGCCACCCCCATTCCGCGCACCCTCTACCTGAGCCTCACCGGGGCCCGCGACATGAGCGTCATCCAGACCCCGCCCCGGCTGCGCCAGCCCATCCGCACCCTGGTCGCCACCGACCGCGACGAGGTGCTCCGGGCGGCCATCCACCGCGAGCTGAACCGGGGCGGGCAGGTGTTCTACCTCCACAACCGGGTGGCCACCATCGCCGGGGTGGCCGACCGCCTGACCGGCCTGGTGCCCGAGGCCCGGGTCCGGCACGCGCACGGCCAGATGCACGAGAAGGAGCTGGCCGCCCTCATGCGGGCGTTCGGCCGGGGCGAGTTCGACATCCTGGTGTGCACCACCATCGTGGAGAGCGGCATCGACATCCCCAACGTCAACACCATCTTCATCGACCGGGCCGACCGGTTCGGGCTGTCCGACCTCTACCAGCTCCGGGGCCGGGTGGGCCGCGACCGGCATCAGGCCTACGCCTACCTGCTGGTCCCGGCCCGGGGGGCGCTGCCCGGCGACGCCCGTCGGCGCATCCAGGCCCTCACCCAGCACTCCAGTCTGGGCGCGGGGTTCCGCCTCGCCATGAAGGACCTCGAGATCCGGGGCGCGGGCAACCTGCTGGGGGCCGAGCAGAGCGGGCACATCGCCGCCGTGGGGTTCGAGCTCTACTGCCAGCTCCTGCGCCGCACCGTGGCCCGGCTCAAGCACGAGGACATCCCGCCCCTGGTCGAGGTCGAGATGAAGCTCGACTTCCTCGCCCTCGCCCCCGGGGAGGCCGACCGCGAGGACGCGGCCATGATCCCCACCGGCTATCTGGAGGACGAGCGGCTGCGGGTGCAGGCCTACCGGGCGGTGGCCGGGGCGGCCCGCGACGAGGACATCGCCGCCCTCCGCGAGGACTTCGCCGACCGCTTCGGCCCCCTGCCCCGGGCGGTGGAGAACCTGCTCGCCGTGGCCGGCCTGCGCGTCCGCGCCGCCCGGGCCCGGATCGACACGGTGGACGTGCGCGAGGACAAGGTGATGCTGCTGCGCCGCGGCGACTACCTCCAGACCGACGGCCGCTTCCCCCGGCTGCCCGACGGTCCCGTGCCAGTGCGCCTCGAGGCGCTGCGTGCCATTCTCGAATCCGCAACCCCCCGCCCGTAGCTGCGTGCGCCAAGCACGCGGCCACCCGCCGCCGTGATTGGAACCACAGAGGCCACAGAGGTTACGGAGGTTCACAGAGGGGGGGAGGAGGGGGGAGGAGGAACCA
>PXDE01000065.1 GCA_003566475.1 PVC group bacterium
CAGCGCAATGCCATGGTGGTGGGCATGGCCATGGCCGTCGCGGTGATCCCCATCATCTACACCATCGCCGAGGACGCGCTCTCGGCGGTGCCCGAGCATCTGCGGGCCGCCTCCCTGGGGGCCGGGGCCACCCCCTGGCAGACCGCCATCCGTATCGTCATCCCCACCGCCATGAGCGGCATGTTCTCGGCCGTGATGATCGGCCTCGGCCGGGCCGTGGGCGAGACCATGATCGTGCTCATGGCCGCCGGCAACACCCCGGTCATGGAGTGGAATCTGTTCTCCGGTTTCCGGACCCTCTCCGCCAACATCGCGGTGGAGCTGCCCGAAGCCCCCGTGGGCGGCACGCACTACCGCATCCTGTTCCTGGCCGCCCTGTCGCTCTTCGTCATGACCTTCGCGGTCAACACCGTGGCCGAAACCATCCGGCAGCGCTTCCGCAAGAGGGCCTTTCAGCTATGACCGACGCTCCCGCCCCCACCGCTCCGCCCCGGCGGCCCCGCAAGGCGAGGGCCTCGACCCTCACCGCCTACGGCGAGCCCATGCTCTGGCTCACCAACGGGGGGCTGGCGGTGTCGCTGGTCATGATCGTGGGCCTGCTCCTGCTGGTGGTCTACAGCGGCATCACCACCTTCTGGCCCCAGGCCATCGTCAAGGTGGAGACCCCCACCGGCGACCTCCGGCTGGGCGAGGTGACCCGTCAGAGCGACTATCTCCTGACCCTCGATCTGGTCCGCGGCCTCGATCCGGCCACCCAGGAGAGGGTGATCCCCCGCCTGCGCCCGGGGTTCGACGAGGCGGTGGCCGAGCTCCGGGACGTGAACGAGATCCTGGCCCGGGACGTCGTCGAAGCGGTCCGGCCCGACGAGGACGGCTGGCCAACCCGCCTGCATGAGCTGCGCGGACGCCTGCGCGAGGACACCAACCGGATCGAGGACAGCGTGACGGTCGGTGCGCTGTACGACGCGGTGGCCATTCCCGCCACCCGTCGCCTGATCCGTACGGCCAACTTCGACCTGTTCGGGACGGACTTCACCTGGGTGAGCGACTTCGAGGTCGTCTCGGAGACCCGGCCGGCATGGGCGATGGTGGTGGAGCGGCTGGAGTGGGGCCGGTTCTACGGCACTCCGGTGGCCTTCCGGATCGGCGACGAGGTGGTCGCCACCACCGAGGGCCTCGAAGGGGAGGCCCTGGACCAGGCCCGGGCCGAGATCTGGCGGGCCTTCTCCCGGCATCATCCCGAGCGGCGCCGGCGCTGGGCCGAACGGCGGCGGATCGAGAAGCACGACATCGGCCGCATCAACCACGCCCAGGAACAGGGACGGCTCAACCTTCGGGAGATCGAGATTCGGCACGGCCGCGACTCCGACCCCTACCGGGAGGCCGCCGAAGCCTGGGAGATCCGCAACGCGGAACTCCAGGAGCGCTTCGTCGCGTACCGCGCCCGGATCACCGAGATCAATGAGGAGAACGACCGGTTCGTCATGACCATGGAGGCGTCCGACGGGCGGCGCATCGACCTCCGGCTCGCCGAGGCGGTTCGGGCCTTTCCCCCGAACCAGCTCGGGTTCGGATCCAGGGTCCGCACCTACCTCGGCCGCTGGGGCGAGTTCCTGTTCGACGAGCCCCGCGACGCCAACATGGAGGGCGGCGTGTGGCCCGCCATCTTCGGCACCTTCGTCATGACCGTCCTCATGTCGGTGGCCGTGGTGCCGTTCGGGGTGCTGGCCGCCCTCTACCTGCGCGAGTACGCCAAGGCGGGCACGATGATCTCCGTCATCCGGATCGCCATCAACAACCTGGCCGGGGTGCCCAGCATCGTGTTCGGGGTGTTCGGGGTGGGCTTCTTCTGCTACCTGGTCGGCGGCACCATCGACGAGGTGTTCTTCCAGGCCCGGCTGCCCGCCCCCACCTACGGCACCCCGGGCATCCTCTGGGCCTCGCTCACCCTGGCCCTGCTCACCCTGCCCGTGGTCATCGTGGCCACCGAGGAGGCCCTGGCCGCCGTGCCCGGCTCCATGCGCGAGGGCTCCTACGCCTGCGGGGCCAGCAAGTGGCAGACCATCAAGCGGATCGTGCTGCCCCGGGCCATGCCCGGCATCATGACCGGCATGATCCTCTCCATGGCCCGCGGCGCGGGCGAGGTGGCCCCCCTCATGCTGGTGGGGGCGGTCAAGCTTGCCCCCGAGCTGCCCGTGGACGGCTATTTCCCGTACATCCACCCCTACCGCAGCTTCATGCATCTGGGCTTTCACATCTTCGACCTCGGCTTCCAGAGCCGCAACGCCGAGGCGGCCAAGCCCATGGTGTTCACCACCACCCTGCTGCTCATCGGCATCGTCTTCTTCCTCAACATCGTGGCCGTGCTGCTCCGCAACCGGCTCCGCCGCAAGTTCGTCACCTCCGCCGTCTGACCCCCTCCCGGAGACTCCGCCATGCCTATCCTCGACACCGCCCCCGCCGCCGCCACCAAAGGCGGCGACCTGCTGCCCCGCATCCAGAGCGGCGAGACCGTGGGCTCCGAGATCCATGACGACATCCATGCCGAGGAGCACGTGCTCAACGTCGATCACTTCAACCTCTGGTACGGGGAGAAACAGGCCCTGTTCGACAACCATTTCGACATCCCCGCCCGCAAGGTCACCGCCCTCATCGGCCCCTCCGGCTGCGGCAAGTCCACCCTGCTCCGCTCCATCAACCGCATCAACGACCTCATCGATTCCGTGCGGATCGAGGGCGACATGAAGCTCAACGGCGACACCATCTACGCCCCGGCGGTGGACGTCATCGAGCTGCGCAAGCGCATGGGCATGGTCTTCCAGAAGCCCAACCCCTTCCCCATGAGCATCTACGAGAACGTGGTGTACTCGC
>PXDE01000074.1 GCA_003566475.1 PVC group bacterium
CGGCTCCCCGACAGGATCGGCCGAATGGGGACGGCTCCTCCGTGGGGGGGCCGTCGAGCCCTTCGCTTGCCCGGCCGTAACCCTGTCGGCGGAACGGAGGTGGGTGGCGGCCTCTCCCGGTTCGCGGATTTGGTGCGTGCCCTGCGGGCGGGGGTTCCGGTATCACGTGGCCCCATGATCGAATTCCGCCAGGTGACCAGACGGTTCGGGCCCCAGGTGGTGCTCGACCAGGTGTCCTTCCGCGTCCAGCCGGGCGAGCGGGTGGGGATCGTGGGGCCGAACGGGGCGGGCAAGAGCACGCTGTTCGCGCTGCTGGCCGGCGAGGACGAGACGGATGGGGGCGAGGTGACGCTGGCCGCCGGACTCACCCTGGGCCGGATGCGTCAGCACGTGGCCCCCGACCATCCCGGCCAGGGCCTGCTCGCCTTCGCCGAGGCCGCCCTGCCCGAGGTCTCGCGCCTCCAGTCCGACCTCGACGACGTGGCCCACGCCCTCGCCGCCGCCGAGGGGACCGACCGCGAGAAGCTGCTCCAGCGCTACGCTCAGCTCGAGCACGATTTCGACCACGCCGGCGGCTACGACCTCCAGGCCCGGGCCAAGGTGGCCCTGGGCGGCCTGGGGTTCGCCGACGCCGCGTTCGACCACCCCCTGGCCTCGTTCAGCGGCGGCTGGCAGACCCGGGCCGAGCTGGCCCGGGTGCTGGTGAGCCGGGCCGACGTCCTCCTGCTCGACGAGCCCTCGAACTATCTCGACCTCCCCGCCGTGGACTGGCTGGGCCGCTACCTGCGGACCTTTCCCGGCACCCTGCTGCTGATCTCCCACGACCGCTATCTGCTGGAGTCGCTCACCCGGATCACCCTCGAGGTCAACGCGGGCAAGGTCCAGCGCTACGAGGGCGGCTGGACGGTGTGGCAGCGCGAACGCGAAGCCCGGCGGGCGCGGGCCGAGGCGGCGTGGAAGAACTACCAGCGCCAGCGCGAGCAGGTGGAGCGGTTCGTGGACCGGTTCCGGGCCAAGAGCACCAAGGCCTCGCAGGTGCAGAGCCGGGTGAAGATGCTGGAGAAGATGGAGGTGCCCGACCAGCCGCCGGACGAGCTGCGGTCGTCGCCCATCCGCATCCCCGATCCCCCGGCCAGCGGGGCGGAGGCCTTCCGGGCGGACGGCCTCGGCCACTGCTATTCCGGTGGGGGCTGGCTGTTCCGGGGTCTGGATCTGCGCGTGGAGGCCGGGAGCAAGGTCGCCCTCGTGGGCACCAACGGGCTGGGCAAGACCACCCTCTTGCGCATCCTGGCCGGGAGGCTGCCCCCGGCCGAAGGCACCGTGACCCTGGGCCACCGCATCCGGTCGGGCTACCAGTCGCAGGATCTGGCCGAGACCCTGCCTCCCGACGAGACGGTGTTCCGGATCGGCCGCCTGGCCGCGCCGGAGCGGATCACCGACCAGCAGCTCCGCTCCATCCTGGGCTCGTTCGGATTCACCGGCGAGGAGATCCACAAGCCGGCCGGGGTGCTAAGCGGCGGCGAGCGGATCCGCCTGGCCTTCGCCCGCCTGTTCGTCGACCCGCCCAACCTGCTCCTGCTGGACGAGCCGACCACCCATCTCGATCTCGAAGGCCGGCAGACCCTGGAGCGGGCCCTGTCCGCCACCACGGGCACGGTGGTGCTGGTGAGCCACGACGTGGCCTTCGTGCGCGGCGTGGCGAGGCAGGTGCTGGCCATCCCCGAACCCGGCCGGTTCGTGTGGGTGCCGGGGGGCTACGACTACTACGTGGAGAAGTTCCGGCCGGGGGCCGCCCCCCCATCGGCCGAAGCGAAGAAGGGGGAGGCGAAGGCAGCGGCGCCCGCGACCGACCGCAAGGCCGAGCGCAAGCGCCGGGCGGAGGCGCGGCAGGCCCGGGCCGGGGAGGTGAGGCGCATCCGCCGCGAGCTGGAGCGGGCCGAAAGGATGGTCGAGCAGATGGAGGCGGAGCAGGCCAGGCTGGCCGCGCAGCTCGCCGACCCGCCCCCGGGATTCGACTTCGAGGACGCCAATCGCCGACTCACCACCATCCGCGCCGACATCACCCTGCGCACCCGCGAATGGGAGGCGGCGGCGGCCCGGCTCGAGGTGGCGGAGCGGGAGAACGGTTGATTGTTACCCGAAAGTCCCGTAAGAGTTTAGATCGTTTTCGCAATCGCGGCCCCATCTCGAACGCTTCGGAGCAAGCACATGACGCGACACCCTCCCCTGGCCTCAATCCTCGCCCTCGCCCTGTTCGCTTACTCCGCATTCTCCCAGGCCGATGACTTCGATCCTCAGGCGGCGGCGGGCGACAACATCGGCCGCACCGAGGAGGACGACGGGATCGAGGAGCCCGATGAAAACACCCAGCTCGGGCAGCTCGGGCCCATCGACCTGACGTTCAGCCTGCCCGAGGAGTCGGTGGCCACCCTCGGCCTCTATACTCCGGCCGGCCAGGTGGTGCGGATTCTGGGCCAGGTGCTCCGGCTCCCCGCCGGCGAGCACGAGATCCGCTGGGACGGCATGGACCTGTTCGGCAACGTGGTCCCCGGGGGCACCGAGCTGGAGCTGAAGGTGATCCGCAACCGGCCGCTGCGGGCCTATTACGAGTTCAGCGTGTCCTCCCCCAAGGTCGCGCCCTGGGGCGGTAGTTTCGGCGAGGGCGACGACCGCCGGGCCGGCGGCTGGCTGGGCGACCACTCCGCCCCCAACTCGGCCGCCGCCATCGGCGACCAGATCTTCCTCAGCTCCCTGGTCGTGGAGCACGGCGACAACCTCATCGCCGTCAACCCCGACGGCGAGAAGCTGTGGGGCGGCAAGCTGGACGGATGGAGCGGCCCCCGGCACCTCACCACCGACGGCGCCGACCTGTTCGCCCTGTCCCGGCACCGCAACACGGTGTATCGGGTCCGGCGGGTGCCCCACCGTCACGACCCCGAACGCGACCAGACCGAACGGCGGAGCATCGTCTCCGTGCGGGGCGACGCCATCCACCACCTCGCCGCCCTTCCCGACGGCCGCCTGGTGACCATCCGCAACAACGACGAGCACACCGACGCCCCGTTCCGCGTTTCCCTGGGCAACGGCGACATCAACTTCGGCCTGTCCATCCCCCAGGTGATGGACACCACCGCCCCCACCGAGTTCCACATCAGCGCTCAGGCGGCCTGGGGCAACGTGTTCACCACCGCCGGCAATCCCCAGAACGGCGGCACCTTGCCCGTGTTCAATCGCGAAGGATACGCGGTGGTGGTGTTCCGGCGGCCGGTGGAGGTCGGCTCCGTGATGTTCGGCCGGATGCCCGACGTGGCCCGGGCCCGCGTATTCACGCTCAAGGAGAACCTCGAGTACAAGATGGAGATGTCGCCGCTGCACCGCTCCGGCGACGACATCCTCGACCAGTTCGACCTTGCCGAGTTCGACGAGAACTGGGAGCTGTTCGGCGAGGTGGCGCCCGAAGGCGAGATCAACCCCGCCCCCTCGGCCGACGGACGGGCCCGCACCGTCCGCGCCCTCTACATCCGGCTCACCCCGAAGGACTTCGACCAGCGGAACTGGCGGCCCCGGCTGCGCATGGCCCGGCTTCACCGGGAGGTGCTCCAGCCCGCCGGCGAGGTGGCGGCGGTCCGCCTCCCCGAGGACGCCCGGCCCCGGGACCGGCAGCCGGAGGGCGGATGGAGCTTCGACGCCGCCCTCCCGGTGAGCGGCATCTACCCCGCCCCTGTCCTGGTGGACTTCGGCGAACCCGTCGAGATGGACGGGCTCGCCTTCATGAACAACGTCAACCCCCGGGTCGAGGTGGACGTGTTCACCGGGTCCGGCGAGCCGGACCCCGCCGACGACTCGGCCTGGACCGAGGCCGCCCCGCTCCGCGGCGGCTACAACCGGCGCCTCGGCCACCTCTCGGCCAGCAAGCGGTTCAACGAATCCTACGCCGTCTTCTCCGAGCGGACCACCACCCGGGCGGTGCGGCTGCGGGTCGAGCGAGGGTTCGGCGGCGGGAAATGGGGGCGGGGCCAGGATGACCTCTATTTTGTCGAGGCCGACGCGGTGCGGCCGCTGGTCATGGCCCGGCCCCGGGAGCTTCCACCGCGCTGGTATGTCGAGGTGTTCGACAGCCAGTCCGGCGAGTCGCGGTCCAAGGCCTTCCTCGACCAGGCGCCCGGCCCCATCATGGCCGCCGCCGACGGCGCCCTCTACGGCGTGCTCGACGGCCGCCTCCAGCGGCTCGCCCTCCAGCCGGACGGTCGGCTGACCGGGTCGCCGCTGAACGACCAGATCTTCCCCGCGCCCGCCTCCCTCACCGTGTCCGCCGACCGGATCGCGGTGGGCGACGGCGAACTGCGGTCGGTGATGATGTTCAACCGCGAGGGCCGCCATCTGGCCACGGCGGGCGGACACGGACCCCGGCAGCGCGGAGCCTGGAACCCCGAGGTCATCGACCGCCCCAGCGGGATCGCCTTCGCCTCCGACGGGTCGCTGTGGGTGGCCGAGGAGCGGTTCGCGCCCAAGCGGGTGGCCCGGTACAGCCCCGAGGGCCGGTTCGTCGAGGAGTTCCTCGGCCCGCCCATGTATGGCGGGGGCGGGCGGCTCGACCCCGACCTCCAGTCCTTCTACTACCGCAGCATGCAGTTCGCCCTCGACTGGGAGGCGGGCACCAGTCGCCTCGCCGCCCTCAACGACCGGCTCCACCACCCCCTGAGCGCGGCCAACACCAATAGCTCCTTCGCCTTCACCGGCATCGGCCGCCCCCTCGATGTGGACGGCCGGCGCTACCTGGTCACCGACAGCGTGATCGTCATCCACGAGGACGATGTCTGGCGTCCCGCCGCCGTCATGGGCGCCGCCCACAACTCGCCCTTCCTGCTTCAGAAGGAATCCTGGAACCGGCACTGGGCGAAGTTCGACCTCACCGGCAAGGGCTTCATCTGGTGCGACCACAACGGAGACGGCGACTTCCAGATCGAGGAGGTGGAGCTGTTCGACCTCGCCTCGCTGCCCGAGGGCACGCGCAGCCCGGGCGGCACGGTGGGGCCCGACCTGTCGATGTGGAGCCGGACCATGCGCCTCGCCCCGCGCCGGATCACCGAGGCTGGGGTACCCATCTACCGGGCCGAGGACATCCGGCCCTTCCGCTACGCGGACCTCGCCCCCCACTTCAGCGGCAACTACACCACCAGCGGCCCCCGCAGCGCCAAGCCGTACTATTTCGGGTTCCGGTACATCACCCGGGACGGCGGCCTCATCAAGGAGGGCCAGCCCTACCAGGTGCTGGCCGACGGCACCATCCGCGGCGGGCCGGTCACCACCCGCCCCAGCGACTATCGCCCGCCCATCCTCGGCACCATCAAGCAGACCCCCTGGCGGTTCACCGGCGGGGCGGTCACCGACTCCCCGGTGGGCGAGGTGGCCGCCGTCAACAGCAACAGCGGCTACTGGTACGTGTGGGCGGCCGACTACGGGGTGGTGGTGGGCACCTTTTTCGACGGCTCCACCGGCGGCTGGGGCTGGGGCCTGCCCCCCGAGCGGGGGCTCGACGTCACCGGCCGCAAGCACGCCTGGGAAGGCTGGGGCGGGGACTTCATCCGCGCCCACGACGGCAACTACTACGCCCAGGGCGGCAAGGGCTTCCACGCCATCGCCCGCATCGAGGGGCTCAACGACTTCCAGATCGACACCTATCCCGTCCGCGTCTCCTCCGACCAGTCGCGTCTGGCCGGTCGGGTGCGCGAGGTCATCGTGGGCCGGCACAACGCGGCCGCCCGGGCCAGCAGCCGGAGCGAGGGCAAGAGCCTGGAGGTGCCCCGGCTCCGCGACCGCACCACCCGGTTCCAGCTCGATGGCGAGCTCCAGGACTGGGGCAACCGGGCCGACATGACCCCTCTCGGCGACATCTCCGAACGCCGCCTGTTCGCGCTCGCCGCCCAGGACGACGGAATCGTGCTCGCCTTCACCGGCGAAGACCCCATGACCCAGACCTCCCGGTCCGACGAACAGCTCTATCGGGCCGAGTTCGGGTTCGACCTCCTCCTGCGGACCGCTCCCCGGGCCCGCTCCCGCGACATCCTCGAGGGCGACCGGCGCATCGTCATCGCCCGCCGTCAGGACCAGTGGGTGGCCGTGCGCTACGACTACCGCGACCCGGAGGTGGCCGAGCCCGCCCTCCGGTTCAGCACCCCCATCGCCCGCGAGCACATCGCCCGCGCCACCCGGCTGGCCGCCCCCGACTTCCGCATGGCCCATCGCGACGACACCCTGCAGATCGACATCCTCTCCCTGGACAGCCTCGAGGGCGACCTCGAAGCGCCGACCATGCCCGGCGAGCGGCGGCGCCCGGACCGCGGCCCGGCCACCGACGGCGCGCCGCGGCCCACCTGGGCGGCGGAGATCTTCCTCTCCTGGGACGCGCTGGGCCTCGACCGCGAGGCGGTGTCCACCCTCCGGTTCGACGTCGGCCTGCGGGCCGCCCCCGGCCCAGATCAGCCGGTGCGGACGGTCTACTGGTCCAACACGTTCACCGAGGATCTCGGCGACGAGGCCGTCCAGGCCATGATCAACCCCGGGGCCTGGGGCACCTTCACGCTGCCCCGGCGCTAGCCGCCCTGCTTCGGCCTTCGGCCTTTTCTCCCGGCGCCCCTTCCGTTAGGTTGCCCGTGGAGCCATCCGGCACGCAAATTGCTGCGGATGGCTCCGGGAGACGCGAGGGCTCGATGCCGATGGCCATGCGGAAGACGCCAGGGACAGGCCGGGGAGGAGGGTGATGGCGAAGTCGCGCCGTCACCTCGACCATCTGCCGTTCGTGCACGAGATCGATCCCGACCTGCGGGTGGAGGGGGTCTCGGGCGGTTCGCCCTCCGACCATCCGCCCGAGGACGCGCCGGTGCGGATGGATATGCCGTCGCTGGGGACCATCGATCATTTCGATCTCCATCAGGAGTACCCCCGCGACGATGGCGCCTCGGTGTTCGCGGCCTGGGACCGCCGCACCTCCCGGGAGGTGGGGCTGAAGGCCCTGCCCCCCCTGGTCCGCAAGCATCTGGAGGAGCTGGCCCGCATCCAGCACGCGGTGGAGGGCGCCTCCCGGCTCGAGCATCCTCACATCGGGCGGGTCCGCGACCTCCATCGCGCCCACCACGCCTCGGTCGCCGATCGGGTCCGGGAGGTGATGCGCGGGGTGGAGGGGAACTACCTGGCGGTGATGGACTTCGCGCCGGGCGAGCCGCTGGACCGCTGGCTGGCCGGCTTCCCGGAGGGGAGGGCGCCCTTCGCGACGGCCCGCGAGGTGGCGGCGCAGATCGCGGACGCGCTGGACTACGCCCATGGCCAGGGGGTGGCGCATCTGGATGTGCAGCCGGCGCGGATTCTGGTCGAGTCCCAGGAGGATCAGCCGTTCTGCCGGGTGACGGAGTTCGGGCTGGGGTCCGAGCTGCGGGCCAGTCTGGGCCGGATCACCCACGAGGTGGCGCTCCGGCCCGAGGAGATCCCCTACGTGGCCCCCGAGCATTGGCAGCACCGGGCGCCCGGCCCGCCCGCCGACCAGTACGCCCTGGCCGTCATGCTGCACACGATGCTGACCGGCCAGGTGCCGCCGGACGAGGCCCTGATGAGCCCCGACCCCGGCGCGGCGCTGGCCGAGGCGGCGAAGGCGGCGGGCGTGTCCGGCGTGCCCGCGTCGGCCTGGCCGGCGCTGGCCCGCGGGCTCGAGACCGGCCCGGGGAACCGGTTTCCGTCCTGTCAGGCATTGGTGGACGCCCTTACCGCCCCTCCACCGCCGCCCCCGGCGCCGTCTCCGCCCCAGAAGGAGCCCCAGCCCTCCCGCCCGGCCCGCCCCGAACCACCGCCCGCCCGCCCGAGGCGCCTCCGGCGCGAGGAGGCCCTGCAACCGACGCGCACGCCGATGCTGGAGGGAGGGGGCGCCCCGCCGAAGCGGACCGCGCGTCGCGCCGTGGCCATCCTTGCCCTGGCGGTTCTGGTGGCCGGGACAGGCCTGGGCATCCGGTTCGGCCTGCGAGGGCGGGAGCGGGCGCCGGATGTCACGCCCGAGCCCCCCGTGGTGGAATCGCCGGAGCAGCAGCGGGCCCAGGCGGCGCGTCAGGTAGCGGAGGCGGCAAGGGTCCGGCTGGCCGCCCGCGAGATCGACCGGGGGCAAGGCTTCGGAGTCGCGCTGGACCGCCTGGACCGCCTGGTGGCCGAGGCCGAGACCCTTTGGCAACGGTCCGACTATGATCCGGCGGCGGCGGGGTTCGAGCGGGTGGCCGCCGGGGTTTCCGAGATCGAGGCCGAAGAGGCGAAGCGGGCCGGGGCCCGGACGCTGAGGACGGCCGCCCGGGGGCGGCGGGATCGGGTGGTGGGGATCGCGACTCTGGTGCCCGAGGCCTGGGATCGGGCGGAGCGGGAATGGAGCCGGGCCGAGGAGGCGTTCGCGAGCGGGGAGTTCGACGTGGCGGTCTCCGCCTACCGGGCGGCGGCGGCGGGGTTCACGGAGGCGGGCGAGGAGGGGGACCGGATCCTGGCGCGTCAGCGGCAGGAGGAGGAGGAGCGCCTGGCCCGGGAGCAGGCCGAGCGGGAACGTCTGGCCCGGGAGGAGGCGGAACGGGAGGCCCGGGCCCGGGAGGAGGAGCGGCTGGCCCGAGAGCGGGCGGAACGGGATCGGCTGGCCCGCGAGCAGGCGGAGCGGGAGGCGCTGTCCCAGGAGGAGGCGCGCCTGGCCCGCGAGCAGGCGGAACGCGAGGCGGCATCGCAGGCGCGGGCGGAGACCCGTCGGGGCGAGGCCCGGTCCGGGCGCGAGGCGGCGGCGGAGCGGGAGGCCGAGACCTGGGCGGCGGCGGAATGGAGCCGGGCCGAACAGGCCCTGGCCCGGGCGGACGCCGCGTTCGGGCGAAACCGGTTCGACGCCGCCGCCGAGGGGTATGGCGAGGCCGCCGCCGCCTATGCCGAGGCCGGTCAGGCGGCCCAGGCGGCCCGGGAGGCGCGGAGGCGGCAGGAGGAGCGGGAGCGCCTGGCCCGGGAGCAGGCGGAGCGCGACCGTCTGGCCCGGGAGCAAGCGGAGCGGGAGCGTGCGGAACGGGAGGAGCACGAGCGCCGTCGGCAGGTCGAGGAAGAGGCCGCCCGGGAAGCGGCCCGCCGGGCGGAGGCGGAACGCGAGGCGGAGGCCCGCGCCGCGCCGACCTATCGCCTGCCCCGGGATCTGCGGCCGGCGCCGGACGCCGCCCAGGCCCCGCTGGACGGCCTGGCTGAGGGCAGCGAGGCGGCCCAGATCCGGCAGCGGCAGGCGGCGGAGGCCCTGGAACTGCCGGTAGAGGTGGTCACGGCCCGCGTCGGAATCCGGCTGCGGCTGGTGCCGGCCGGAACCGCCACGCGAGGCAGTCCGCCCGGCGAGCGCGGACGGCAGGACGACGAGTTCGCCCACACCGTGCGGATCACCCGGCCATTCTTCGCGGGGACGTTCGAGGTGACCCAGGCCGAATGGGAGGCGGTGATGGGGACGCGGCCGTGGACGTTTCGCGAGGCGGGGCCGCGGGCCCCGGTGGAGAACGTGACCTGGGAGGAGGCGCAGGCCTTCCTGGACCGGCTGTGCGAGCGGGAGGGCGTGCCGCGCGGAACCTACCGTCTGCTCACGGAGGCGGAGTGGGAGTACGCGGCCCGGGCCGGCACCGCCGCCGCCCTGGCCACCGGCGACCTCACCTCCACGGAGGGGACCTGTCCCCGGCTGGACCGCGCGGGCTGGTATCTGCGAAACAGCGGCCAGACCGTGCGGCCGGTGGGCGAGAAGGCCCCCAACGCCTGGGGGCTGCACGACATGCACGGCAATGTCATGGAATGGTGCGCCGACGTCTACGGCCCCTATCCGCGCTTCACCGCGACCAACCCCGCCGGTCCCGACGAGGGCCCCCGGCGCGTGGTCCGGGGCGGAAGCTGGGCCGACCATCCGGCGGCCTGCCGCTCGGCCGACCGGCAGGCCCGCGCCCCCGACTTCCGGTGGAACAACCTCGGCTTCCGGATCGCGCGGACCGTCACCCCGCCGTAGCCGGGATCCTATTCCCGGATCTGCCCCTCGCCCTGGATGATGTACTTGTAGGTGGTCAGCTCCTCCAGGCCCATGGGGCCGCGGGCGTGGAGCTTGTCCGTGCTGATCCCGATCTCCGCCCCCATGCCGAACTCCGCCCCGTCGGTGAACCGGGTCGAGGCGTTGACATAGACGGTGGCCGAGTCCACCCCCTCGGTGAACGCCTCGGCCGCGTCCTCGTCGGCGGTCACGATGGCGTCGGAGTGGTGCGACCCGAAGTGGTTGATGTGCTCCACGGCGGCGGTCACGTCCTCCACCACCCGCACGGACAGGACCAGGTCCAGATACTCCTCGGCCCAGTCCTCCGCCGACGCGGGCTCGGCCTCGGGATCGAGCCCGCACACCCGCTCGTCGCCCCGGATCTCCACCCCCTTCTCCCGGAGCGCGGCCAGCGCCCTGGGCAGGAACGCCTCCGCCACCGCCTCGTGGACGAGCAGGGTCTCCATGGCGTTGCACACCCCCGGCCGCTGGACCTTGGCGTTGACCGCGATCTTCAGGGCCATGTCGAGGTCGGCCTTGGCGTCGACATAGGTGTGGCAGACCCCCTTGTAGTGCTTCAGCACCGGCACCCGGGCCATCTCCGCCACCGCCCGGATCAGGCCCTCGCCGCCGCGCGGGATCACCATGTCGACCAGCCCCTCGAGCTGGACGATCTCCCGCACCGCCTCCCGGGTGGTCACCTCGACAAGCTGCACCGCGTGCGCCGGCATGCCCTTCTTCTCCCCGCCCGCCGCCAGGGCCCGGGCCAGGGCGAGGTTGCTGTGCTTCGCCTCCTTCCCGCCCCGCAGGATCACCGCGTTGCCCGCCTTGAAGCACAGCACGGCGGAGTCGACGGTGACGTTGGGCCGCGACTCGTAGATGATGGCGATCACCCCGATGGGCACCCGGACCTTGCTGATCTGCAGGCCGTTGGGCCGGAGCCAGGTCGAGAGCCTGGTCCCCACCGGATCCTTGAGCGCGGCCACGTCGGCCACCCCCTTGATCATGGCGTCGATCCGGGCCTCGGACAGGGTCAGCCGGTCGAGCAGGGCCGCCGACAGCCCGGCCTCCTTGCCCGCCGCCAGATCCCTGGCGTTGGCGGCCAGGATGTCGGCCCGCCGGGCGTCCAGCTCGGCGGCCATGGCCTCGAGGATGATGTTCTTCTTGCGGGCGGTGAGCGTGGCCAGCCGACGGGCGGCGGCCAGGGCCTGTTCGCCCATCTGGTAGATCTCTTTATGCAGGTTCATGGCCGGCTCCGCTCGGGTGGTCGTGAAAGATCACCATGTTGTCACGGTGGATGGCTTCGTCAAAGTCTTTGTGCCCCAGGACGGAGGCGATGTCCCCGGTCCGCCGGCCCGCGATCCGGGCCAGCTCGTCGGCGGCGAAGTTGGACAGGCCCCGGGCCACCACCTCGCCGTCGGGGGCGGCCACGTCCACCACCGCGCCCCGGCCGAACGTCCCCTCGACCTTCCGGACCCCGATGGGGAGGAGGCTGGTCCCCCGGCGGCGCAGGGAGTCGGCCGCCCCCGCGTCCACCCGGAGCGTCCCCTGGGTCCGGTGGAAGAAGGCGATCCAGCGCAGGCGTCCGGTGCGAAGCCGCCGGGGGGCCCGGCCCAGGCTGAGCAGGGTGCCCACGTCCTCGCCCGCGTAGGCCCGCGACAGGACGTCCGCCTGTCGCCCGTCCGCGATCAGCACCAGCGACCCGCCGCGGGCGGCCATCCGGGCCGCCTCCAGCTTCGAGCCCATGCCCCCGGTCGAAAGGTCGCCCCCCTTGCCCGAGGCCAGCCCGGTGACGGCGGGGTCGAGCCGGCTCAGAAACGGGATCCGGCTCGCCTCGGTGGTGCCATGGCCCCGGTGCAGGCCGTCCACGGTGGTGAGCAGGCACAGGGTGTCGGCATGGACCAGCAGGGCCACCAGCGCCCCCAGCAGGTCGTTGTCGCCGAACCGGATCTCCTCGGTGGCCACCGCGTCGTTCTCGTTCACCACGGGCACGATCCCGTGGTGGAGGAGGGCGTTGAGGGTGTTGCGGGCGTTGAGATGCCGCTCGCGGTGGCGCAG
The DNA here is from genome assembly GCA_003566475.1 of PVC group bacterium. Taxonomy (GTDB): domain Bacteria; phylum Verrucomicrobiota; class Kiritimatiellia; order SS1-B-03-39; family PXDE01; genus PXDE01. Next base: position 12,104 of record PXDE01000074.1, read on the forward strand.
CCCCTCGTGGGTCAGCAGCACCTGGCCCAGATGCAGGCCATGGGGCGCGAAGGCCTGCTGGTAGAGGTTCATGAGCCGGGTCTGGCCCACCGCCGCCGTCATCTGCAGCTCGGGCAGGCTGGTGGGGCGGGTCCTCCGGCCCAGCGCCTCGAGCCCGGCCCCGATGGCCCCCGAGGTGACCAGCACCACCTCCTTGCCCAGACCGCGCAGGGCCGCGATCTGGGCGGCCAGGGCGGCGATCCGGGCGGGGTCCGGCCGGGCGTCGTCATCCACGATCACCCGCGTGCCCACCTTCACCACCACCCGCCGCCCGGCGGTCAGCGCCTTCCGGGCCTCCTGTGCCTGTGCGTTGTCGTCCATGTCCACGATTCCGAAACCGGGGATGGTGAGCACATTCCCCGGCCGGAGTCACGGGCAATCGGCATGGCGGGCGCGGCCCCGCGCTGCCGTGGAAGCGGATGCCTTCCGCGTCCCCCCCCACGTCGGACTTGCCCCCGCGGGCCGGACGGAGCACGATGGGGGCGCGGACCCGGACCCGAGGAGGAGCCCCTGATGAGTGTGGACAAGAGCGAGCTGGACGCGCTGGCCCAGGCCCGCCACGGATC
>PXDE01000394.1 GCA_003566475.1 PVC group bacterium
CGTAGCGCCTTGGCGAAGTCGGATCGGCGCCGCTGTCTCACCCGTCATCCGGCTGGCCCACCGGCGCAGCGGCTGTCACCGATCACCTCCCCATCCGCCCCGCTCAGGTCAGCTCTTCTCCCCGCACCATCAGGACCTTGCCGGTCCGGACCAGTTCGAGGATGCCGAACTTGGCCACCATGCGGACGAGGGCGTCGATCTTGTCGGTGTCGCCGGTGGCCTGGAGGATCATGGACGTCTCGGTGAGGTCCACGGTCTTGCAGCCGAAGTGCTCGGAGATCTGGAGGGCCTCGGCGCGGCCCTCGGCGGGCACCGAAAGCTTGATCAGGGCCAGTTCCTTCTCCACGCAGTCCGAATCGGTGTGGTCCAGGGCCTGGACCACGTCCACCAGCTTCAGGCACTGCTGGATGATCTGCTCCAGCCCTTCCGGGTCGCCGGTGGCCCCGACGGTCATCCGGGAGAACCTCCCGTCGCGGCCGGGGGAGACCACGAGGGAATCGATGTTGAAACCCCGGCGGGCGAAGGTCTGGGCGATCCGGGCCAGCACGCCGGGCTGGTTGGCCACATAGAGGCTGATGGTGTGGCTGTCGGGACGGCGGCGCGGGGCGACCGGGGGCCGGTCGGTGGTGACGAGGGTGTCTAGGGTCATGGCAAAGGTCTCCGGTGGCGGCGGCTCAGGTGGAGCCGACCGGCTTCTCCATCTTGTGTTTGGGCGGTTCGATGAGCATGTCCTCCAGGGCCTTGCCCGCCGGGATCATGGGGAACACGTTGTCGGTCTTGACCACTTCGGCGTTGATGAGCACAGGCCGATCGTTGATCTCCATGGCCTTCCTGAGGACCTTGCCGACATCGGCGGGGCGGCGGATATGGAAGCCGGCCGCGCCGTAGGCCTCGGCCAGCTTCACGAAGTCCGGGTTGCCCTCGAGATCGACTCCGCTCTTGCGGTCCTCGAAGAACAGCTCCTGCCACTGGCGCACCATGCCCAGATAGTGGTTGTTGAGGACGATGACCTTGACGGGGAGCTTGTGGATGACCGCCGTGGCCAGTTCGAAGGAGGTCATCTGGAACCCGCCGTCGCCCACGATGGCCACCACGGTGGCGTCGGGACGGGCGAACTGGGCCCCGATGGCCGCCGGAAAGCCGAAGCCCATCGTCCCCGCCCCGCCCGAGGTGATCCACTGCCAGGAGTGCTCGAAGTTGTAGAACTGGGCCGCCCACATCTGGTGCTGGCCCACGTCGGTGGTGATCACCGCCTGGCCTTCCGTGACCTCATACAGCTCGCTGATGACCTGCTGCATCTTGAGGCCGCCGTACTTCTTGAAGTGCAGGGGGTACTTCTTCTTGTAGCCGTCGAGGTGGGCGGTCCACTCGGAGGTGTCGGTCGGCTGGACGTGCTTCAGCAGTTCCTCCAGCACCTGACGGGCGTCCCCGATGCACCGGTGGTCCGGCCGGATCATCTTCCCGATCTCGGCGGGATCGATGTCGACATGGACGATGGTGGCATGCTGACCGAACTTCGCCGACTGGCCGATGATGCGGTCGTCGAACCGTGAGCCCACGTTGAAGATGAGGTCGGCCTCGACCATGGCCTTGTTGGCGTAGGCGGTGCCATGCATCCCGAGCATGCCCAGGGACAGCGGGTGGGTTTCCGGGAACACCCCCTTTCCGAGCAGGGTGGTGGTGACCGGAATGTTGAGAGTCACCGCCAGCTTGAACAGCTCCTCCTCGGCCTTGGCGATCATCACCCCGTGGCCGGCCAGGATCACCGGCTTGCGGGACTTGGCCAGGGCCTTGGCGATGGCCTTGACCTCCTCCACATGGACCGGCTGGGGACCGCCCGCGTTGTAGCCGGGCAGGTCCATGTCGGGATCCAGATCCCCCGTGAACGGGCTCTGGCTGACATCCTTGGGGACGTCGATCAGCACCGGGCCCGGCCGTCCGGTGGTGGCGATGTGGACCGCCTCCTTGGCCACCCGGGGCAGGTCGTTGGTCTTCTTCACCAGGTAGCTGTGCTTCACCAGGGGCATGGTGATGCCGAAGATGTCGGCCTCCTGAAAGGCGTCCTTGCCCAGCATCCAGGTCACCTGCTGGCCGGTGATGACGATCATGGGGACCGAGTCCATGTGGGCGGTCATGATCCCGGAGATGGTATTCCCGGCTCCCGGGCCGCTGGTCACCAGCACGCAGGCGGGCTTGCCGGTGGCCCGAGCGTAGCCGTCGGCCATGTGGGTCGCTCCCTGCTCATGGCGCACCAGCACGAACTTCATCTTGGTCTTGATGGTCTCCAGCGCATCGAAGATGGGCAGCGCCGCCCCCCCCGAATAGCCGAAAATGTACTCGATGCCCTGGCGCTCCAGAGCCATCAGCAGCGCCTGCGCGCCGTCCAGTTGAGGTTGCGGGTCCGACATGGCGGCCTCCATGGATGTTTGAGGAATCGGGCGCAAGTTATCCGAAGGCATGCCTTGGCGTCAAGAAAAGATCGCGCATTTTTTGTCAAGCGGCCGACGCCGCCGGAAATCATCAGGAAATCATGGACGACAAACCGTCATATGGCCAAATCAGACGGTAGTCGTCACGATTTTACGGCCCGTTTCCGAGCCAAATCCCGCAGAGGGCCCGTTCCCACCCTCCCCGCAGAAGACCTGTCCCTATGGATTAGAGACCTGTCCCCATGGCTCCGCCCCCGTAGGGGCCTGTCCCGAATCGATGGAAGACCTGTCCCTATAGCTTCAGCGACATTGACATCCGCGATTGTTCTGGCTATATTCTGGCCATATGAGGTTCGGAATCGACTTCGCGGATGCGGCCCGAGACGATCTGGACCGCTTCCGTGCATTCGACCGGATCGCCATTCTGGACGCTATCGAGAGACATCTGCGGCATGAGCCGACCCGGGAGGCCAGGAGCCGGATCAAGGCTCTGCGCGGGTTGTCGCATCCCCAGTATCGCCTGCGGATCGGCGATATCCGGGTCTTCTACGACGTCCGGGATGGTGTCGTCGAGATCGTCGCCGTCGTGAACAAGGCGGAGGCGGGAGACTGGCTAGAGCGGGAAGGAATCCACAATTGAGGCGAGGCCAGATATGAAGACCGTGGCACTCCATAGGGTGAAGGACGACCTGTCGCGACTCCTGCGTCAGGCCGAGAAGGAGGAGATCGTGATCACGCGGCATGGCAAGGCGGCCGGCGTCCTCAGGGGGTTCGCCTCCGAGGACGACTGGTTCGACTACCGGCTGGAGAACGATCCCCGCTTCCTGGATCGGGTGGCACGGGCTCGGACGCAGCTTCGTGAAGGCCGTTCCACAAGCCTTGAGGCCCTGAGGGAGAAGGCCGAGCAGGAGGTGCGCGAGAGCGGCGGGTGATCATTCCGGCCCCAGCGTCCAAGGCCTGGACGAATTCGTCCAAGGTCTGGACGCCTGGATGCCGCCCTTCACCGATGGCCTCCCGGCCGGCCCTCCTCCGAGGCGTGGGTTCATTCCAGCGAGCGCCTGCCTTCGACAACATGCTCCCTCCCTTCCTGGATCGGGTGGCACGGGCTCGGACGCAGCTTCGCGCGGGCAGCAGACCTGTCCCTGCGGCCCCGGAAAGACCTGTCCCCAAGCGACCGAAGACCTGTCCCCATGGCCCAGGGGCTTGACACCGATCTGGTCTGTTGGTTTATTCCCGGCATGAAGACCATTGGACTGTTCGAGGCGAAGACCCAGCTTTCTGCCCTCTGTGCCCGGGTGTCGGGAACCGGAGAGGAGGTGCTCATCACCCGTCGGGGAAGACCGGTGGCCCGGCTGGTTCCTCCCCGCAAGCCGGTGCGTCGGTCGCCCGCCGGCATCCTGGCTGACCTGAAGCGGTTTGAAAGCGCCCACGGCTCCCTGCAGAACCTTCCCGAGGACTTTCCAGAGGTCTGGACGTTGCGTACGCGGGGTTCTCGGGATCCGCTGGGAGGACTGGTCCGTCGAGGCGTAGGCGCAATGTGAGCCGGGGTGCTCCGCTCTGGTGCCAGTGCCACCGCAGTCCATGAGGAGGATTCGCCACTCGGCAAGGTCACGTGGATGGATCAGGCGCCATGCGTGCGGATCCGGGCAGAGACGGTGATCTTGACGGCGCTTACAGGCCATGCCCATGTACCTCCATGAACCACCGGATCCAATCCTCCCTACCCATCACGCGTCTCGGCCCCGCCGACCGGCCCGTCCTGCACAGCTACTACGATGTGTGTCCGGAGAGTCCGGATGGGCGGCGGGTGCTGGTGACCGTGTTCGAGTCCGACACGGTGCCCGGGCCCGCCCGGGTGGGCCTGGCGGACCGCGCCGGGGCGTTGCTCGACCTGATCGGCGAGCCCGCCGAGGTGATCGGACATGTGGGTCGCTTCGCCCTCTGGCTAGACGACCGCCGCATCGCCTACCGGCACAGCGCGGACGAGGCGGCGGGCGGCTGGAGCATCCGGGATCTGGCCACCGGCGCGGAGACCGAGCATCCGGGCGCGCTCCGCCAGTGGCACCCCGGGATCCGCCGTGGCCTGGTGCAGACCCTGGGCGCCACCCCCAACCCGCACCGCCTCCGACAGGGGCTGGCGGTGGTGGGTGAGCACGGGGAGACTCTGGCCGAGGTGTCCGTGGCCGACGCCCTGTCCGCGCTCCCCTCCGGAACACCTCACCCTCCCGTCGACGAGCTGAACTTCATGAACCTCAAATGGTCCCCCGACGGATCCCGATTCTTCGCCGTCTTCACGGACGAGCTGTTCCACCGGATGCACCGGCCGGAAAGCGTGAAGTTCAAGACCATCGTCAGCTTCGACGCCGATGCCCGCGACGCCCGCTACCTCGGTTCGTTCACCCACCACCCCACCTGGTCCGGCGACGGGGCCAGCGTGCTGGCCATGCGGGCGCGGGGCGAAACCCAGGATCTGATCGCCCTTCCCGCCGACGGAAGTCTGGACGCGCGGGTGGTGCTCCCCGAGGTCCCGGGGATACACCCTTCGCCCACCCCCGACGGCCGGTCCCTGCTGGTGGACGTGCCCCTCCGCCACCAGACCGCCTGCGCCATCGCCCGGTTCGACCTCGCCACCGGCCACCGGGAGGATCTGGCCTGCTTTGACCACCCGAGGTGGAACCACCGCAACGGCCACCATCCGCACCCCGTCCTTTCCCCCGACGGGGCCCGGCTTTACTTCAACGCCGCGCCCGAGGGGCGGTGCGGTTGCTTCGCGGCTGAATTGGGTTGAGCCTCTGCGGCTCCGAACGCCGCTTGAAGACCGCGCCCAGGCCACGTAGCTTGCCACCATGCGACTGGATGAGGTCAGGAGAGCGGTGGCCCCGGCCTGCCGGGACTTCCAGGTGAGACGGCCGTTAACACAGAGCCGACCTGCTGTGACCCCTCCGGGGTCGGTCCCATTCTGGGGCACGGGATCCGGGGGTGTCGCGTTGCTTACCCCCGGCTAATCGCTTCGACCCCTCCGGGGTCGTACGGAGACCTGGCCACCCCGAAGACACCTGAGGTGGTCTGTCAAGGTTTCCTCGGGCATTCATGCGGCGGCGGTCTCCAGTCTGGTCGCGATCCAGGAACCCCTTCGGCGGAGGGCCTCGATGTACTTCCCCTCGTCGTAGGGGACACCATCCCGCCAGCACCGGTAGAGCACGCGCACCCACTTGTAGGCGAGCGCCCTCACCGCGGCCTGGTGGTCCTTCCCCCGGGCGCGCTGGTCGTCGTAGAACGCCCCGGCCCAGGCGCTCCGGCGGATGGACTGGTTGGCGAACTCGACGAGGGTCTGTCGCAGGAACCGGGGGCACCGCCAGCGCCAGTGGGTCCACATCCTTCCGCCGCTGCGCTCGACCACCGGGGCGACCCCGGTGAAGGTGGTGCAGGTTATTAGCCGGGGGTCGAGCAATGCGACACCCCCGGAATCCACGCGTCTCCCTCACCGACCGACCCCGGAGGGGTCGCAGCATGCGTTTTCTACCCGCCAAGTGCCAATTTTGGGCCTACTCGTCGCCCGGCTGATACCGGTACCCAATCCCGTGCACGGTGAGGATGGTGGCCGGCGTGCGGGGATCGGGCTCGACCTTCTTGCGGAGCTGGGCGATGTGCTGGTCGAGGGTGCGGGTGGTGCCGTAGTAACTGACGCCCCACACCTCGTTGAGCAGGCGTTCGCGGGTGAGCACCTCGTCGGGATGCCGGGCCAGCATTTCGAGCAGGGCCATCTCGCGGGCGGTCAGGGGATGGCGGTCGCCCCGGGCGTCCTCGACCTCGAACTGGCGGCGGTGCACGGTGGCCGGGCCGAAGGCGAAGGTGTCGGGCAGGGCCTCGGGATCGGCGTCGGGCAGAGTCGCCGCCCGCCGCCGCCGGAGCACGGCCTGAATCCGGGCCAGCAGCTCGTGCACCCCGAACGGCTTGGTCACGTAATCGTCGGCCCCCAGCCGCAGTCCCACCACCTTGTCCACCTCCTCGCCCTTGGCGGTGAGCATGATCACCCCCACCTTGGGATCCTTCTTCCGCACCTCGCGGCACACGTCGTAGCCGCTCACCTCCGGCATCATGATGTCGAGCACCAGCAGATCCCATCCGCCCTGCCGCCAGGCGGCCAGGGCGGATTTGCCGTCGGGCACGGCCAGCACGCCGTAGCCTTCGCTTTCGAGGGTGTCGGTCAGGCCGGTACGGATGGCGGGATCATCTTCGGCCACGAGAATGCGGGCGTTCATGCGGATGCTCCTGGTTCGAGCGGGAGGGTGAAGGTGAACCGGGCCCCGCCGCCGGGCGGGGCGTCGAATTCGAGGTCGCCCCCCAGATCACGGGCGAGGCGGCGGGCGATGCTCAGGCCCAGCCCCGAGCCGGGGGTGCGGGTGGTGAGGGTGTCGTCCACCCGGTGGAAACTCTCGAACACCTTGGCCCGGTGGGCGGCGGGGATGCCCGGGCCATGGTCGCGCACCCGGAGCCGGGCCCGCCCCCCGGTCTGGTCGAGGGAGATCTCCAGCCGTCGGCCGGCCCCGGCGTACTTCACCGCGTTGTCGAGCAGGTTGAGCAGGATCTGCTCCAGCGCGTCACGGTCGACCCGCACGGGGCAGGGGAGGGCGCCGTCCAGACCCTCGACGCGAAGCCCCGCCGCCTGAAGCCTGGGCGTCTCCCGCGAGACGACCTCGCGAACCGCCTCGGCCAGGTCGAGCGGTTCGGGGCGGTAGCGCTTGCGGCCCTGCTCGAGGCGGCTGAAGTCGAGCACGTTGTTGACCAGTCGGGCCAGGCGCCGGGACTCGTGGCCGATGGTCTCCAGGTAGCTCCGGCGCCTGGCCTCGTCGCGGATCCGGCCCTCCTCCAGAATCTCGGCGTACATCCGGATGGTGGTGAGCGGCGTCTTGAGCTCGTGGGATACATTGGACACGAAGGTGGTCTTGCGCAGGGCCTCGCGCTGACTGGCCCAGGCCAGGCGCAGCAGAAGGGCCCCGCCGAGACCGAGCACGGCCAGCAGCAGCGCCAGCACCAGCGCCCCGGTTGCCATCAGGCCCTGGGATCCCGGCGCGATCCCCGGCGCCCGGTACCAGGCGATCCGCCAGTGGGGGAGACGGGGGCTGATCAGGGCCGAGGTCTGCGGCGCCGCCTCCGGCTCGGGATCGACGCCCACCCGGTGGAGCACCCGGCCCGCCCCGTCCACCAGATCCCAGGTCTCCCCCTCCGCCGCCTGGAGCGGGAGGGCCTCGATCAGCCGGGCCAGCAGCGCCATCACCTCCAGTTCCACACCCCACACCTCGGCCGTGGGATCCCCGGCCCAGCCCAGGATATGGAGGCGGTTCTCGTGAAGCCAGGGCATCCAGGAGTCGGTGAAGGCCCGCACCGGCGCTCCCGCCGGGGCTTCGGCATAGGCCCGTAGCGCCCTCGGGGCCAGGCGGGCGGACCGGTCCGCGGGTTCGGCGAGGTCCGGGGCCAGCACATGATCGCCATCCCAGGGCAGCTCGCCGGCGAACAGGGCCGCGAACCGCTCCCGGAACCGCACGCGCTCCCGCGACCCGGTGTCCTCGGGCGGGGGCCAGAGCAGCCCCTGGTCGGCCGACCAGACGAAGGTGTTGCGGACCAGGGGGTTCCGGCGCTCCAGATCGAGCAGCGCCGCCTCGCGGTCGGGGGGCCGGAGCGGGGTGAACTGGTCCCCCAGGGCGTCCTCGGCTTCGGCCACGGCCAGGGCCATGCGCTCGGCCACCAGAAGGGCCTCCTGGCGCGCCGTCTCCACCGCCCGGGCCTCCATCTGCGCGGCCTCCCGCCGAAGCAGCACCCAGGCCCCCGCCCCCAGACTGAGGGCGGGGACCAGCAGGCACAGGGCATAGACCACCAGGAGGCGCGGTTTCATCACCCGGAATCTCCGCACGCCCGCCCCCCCCGGGCAATCCCAATCGTCATCCTCCACCCCCCTTCGGATCCCGGGAAAGGGGTCTGACCCCTTTTTACCGCGCCGTTCCCTAGTGTTTTGGCAAATTGAAGCGGGGTCTGACCCCTTTTCCGGCCCGGGGCGCGGTGGCCGCGCCCCGGGCTCTGGAATGGGTGCCTACCGGTTCTGGAACCGGTAGTTGTAGCTGTCGGTCCGCATCCGCTTGCGCTGATCGACGCCAAGGCCTTCCTGCTCGATCTGCCCGGCCGCCGCCTCCAGATCCTCCGCATCCTGGAGCAGGTCGGCCTGGTCCAGATCCACGGCCAACTGGCGCATCTGAACGCTCTGGGCCCGGAGCACCTGCCCGGCCTCGGCCCGGCGGCCCTGGTCGCTCAGGTCCACCGCCGCGTCCTTGGCTTCGGCGGCGATGTTGCGGGTGACGATGAGCGCGGCCGGGCGGTTGATGTTCTCAACCACCTCCTGCACCGAGTCGCTGTACCGGGCCTGGACCTGGCTGGCCACCTCGCCCCGTCGGTTGGAGACCACGTCCTCGTAGGTCACCCGGGCGGCCGCGAGATCGATGGTCTGGGCCGGGCGTCCGGCCGGGGCCTCGACCTCGACCAGGGCCGCCTTGTCCAGGCCGCTGTAGATCTGGTTGAGGTACACCTCGATGGTGTTCCCGCGGATGATCCCCTCGCGGCCGATGACCCGGATCGGGCGGACGCCTTCGGGCACCTCGATGATCACCCGCACGTCGCGGGCGGCCACGTTGAGCACGTCGCCCAGCTCGCTCGCGAAGATCTTCGGGAGCTGTTCGCTGTGGGCCGCGAAGTAGGCGATGCCGTCGCTGCGTTCGGCCAGACGGGTCATCAGGTCCTCGTTGTAGCCGGACCCCAGGCCCACTGTGGACACGCTGATGAACTCCTTGGCCAGCGCGGTGCCCAGCCGCCCCAGCTCCTCGGGCGTGCTGGGGCCGCGGTTGGCCAGGCCGTCGGAGAGGAGGATGATCCGGTTCACGAACTCCTTGCCCTGGTGCTTGCGGATCTCCGATGCCCCCTGGGCCACCCCCGCGTAGAGGGCGGTGAACCCCGAGGCCCGGATCGAGCGGATGGCCTGCTCGATCTGGGTCCGGTTCCTGGCGGTCACCGCCTGAGGCGGGACCAGGGTCTCGGCCTGGTCGCTGTAGACCACCAGGGAGAACCGGTCGCGCTCGTCGAGACGGGCGAGGGCCTCGACTGCAGCCAGCCGGGCCTGCTCGATCCGCGCGCCCTGCATGGAGCCCGAGCGGTCGATGACCACGCACAGGTTCACCGGCGGGCGCTCGACGCCGCTGGGCCGCTCGGGGGCGGACACCGTCACCGTCACCACCGTCCGCGACGCCTGGCCGGCCGGAAGCACCGGCCGGTCGAGCTCCGTCTCGCAGACGATTCTCCAGGATCCGGCCGGGGCCGCCGCCCCGACGGTTCCGGCCATGGCCACCGCGGCCGACAGGCCCAGCACACTCGCTCGCATCGTCCTTCTCATCGCATGCCTCCTCGGGGCGGGAGCCCCGTTGAATCCACCCCCAATCAACCACAGATCCGCTGCCCGCGTGTCACCGCCGGTTCAGTTCCGTGTCAAGGGGGTGTCATGGGCGCGGGCCAGGTCCTATCGCGTGGCCGGGCCAAGCTTGACCAAGTGCGGCCACAAGGCGCAATCTCGCAGGCAACGATGGCCAGGCCTGCCTCGCGACCTGTGGCAGAGCCGGCGATGGAGGCGAGTGGACGATGCACCGAATGGCCGCGCTGGGAAGCCTTTTCTTGCTGAGCGGTTGCGCGACCATGTCGCGCCATCCCGCGGGAGACGCTCCGGCCGCCGCGCCGCGTGCCGCCCGATCCGAGGCGCTGGAGCGAGGCCGGATGATGGTCCGCCGGGGCTGGGTCTCCCTCGAAGTGGGCCAGGTGGAGGATGCGGTCGTCGCGATCGAGGCCCTCGTGGGACAGGCCGGCGGCCATGTGGCCAGCCGGTCGGATGCCGGCGGACGCAACGCCCACCTCGCCGTCCGGGTGCCCTCGGCTTCTCTCGACTCCGTCATCGAGTCCATCGTGTCTCTCGGCACCGTGACCCATCGGCGGGTTACGGCTGAGGACGTCACGGAGCAGGTCGTGGACACCGAGGCGCGACTGAGGAATCTGACCGCCCTCCGGGACCGGCTGCGGGCTCTTCTCGACCAGGCCGAAGGAGTTCAGGACGTGCTGGCCATCGAGAAGGAGCTGGCCCGGGTCCAGGCCGACCTCGACGCGCTCCAGGCCCGGCTCGACGCGCTGAAGGACCAGGCCGACCTGGCCGCGCTCAGCGTGTCCATCCACCGCCGTCGAATCCTCGGCCCCCTGGGCTACGCGGGTCGGGGTCTGTGGTGGGCGGTGTCGAAGCTGTTCGTGATTCGGGATTGAGTCGGCCATCGGCGGAGTCTTGCCCCCCAGCGCACGCTATGCCCCATACGATGGACAAGGACGAAGCTAACGGGCCGACCGGAGCTTCAGCACATCCGGAGCGTGTGGACGGAGAACCGGTGGCGATCCTGATCGCAGGCCCGAGCTGTGTCGGCAAGACAACGGTTGGCGAAGCGCTGGCCAGGTCGCTGGGGGTGCCGTTCGAAGATCTGGACGAGGCGGTGGAGCGCCAGCTCGGCGCGGCGATCTCGCGTCTGCAGCAGCGCTACAGGACGATGGATCGATACCGCGAGGCGGCGGCCGGAGTTCTGGCGAATGTGCTTCGCGCCTTCGACGGCCGGAGTGCCGTCATCGCACTGCCGCCGAGCGGTCTGATGGGGCCCTATTGGCGTCAGATCAGAGGGCGGTCCGCCTTCACGGTCGTCCTGGACGATTCGTCGGCGAATATCCTCGAGCGCATCACGTTCTATGACGACGACTCCCGGTCCGTGGAGAAGGCCCTGAGCCCCCGCGAACGCGCATACTACTTGCGGGAGATCCGCGCCGACATGGCGTATTTCGGACCATCCTACCGGAAGGCGGACGCACGCGTGGACATGGCGGGCTGCTCCGTTTCCGAGGCGGTAGACCGGATCCGGGACGTCCTTCGGAAGGCTTTAGGGACGACCGCCGCCCCCGGCCCCTCCGGATCCGTCGAGTAGCGTCGCCTCCCGCAGCGCGTCCAGGCGGTCCCGGGTCGGGAATGTGGCCACGATGAGGAGCAGCAGCAGAAGCGTGGGCGCGGCGGCCAGCCAGAACACCGGGTGATGGGCCAGGACGCCGCTGGTGCTGGTGAGCAGGCCTATGACCAGGCCGAAGAAGGCGACGGCCTCGTAGAGCGCAAGCCGGACGACATAAGCGTTCTGTACGGTAGTCCAAGTGAGTGCGGTCCCTCTCCGCCATCGCAGCATCCGCCTGAAGATGACTCCGGCCAGGGGATAGGCCATGGCGGCCATCAGGGCCAGGGTGCGGAGCAGAACCCGGGCGCCCCGAACCCGGCCCTCCTCCGGAAGCGTTGCCTCCCCCGCCGCCTGGAGGAGCATGAACCCGACCACTCCCGCGAACACGATGACCCCGAGTGCCAGAAAGACATGGATGGTCTGAAGTTGGCGAAGATGGATGTCTGTGATCCAGGGCTCGCCGTCGTGCGGAGCAGGGATGTCGTCTCGGCTGCTCGGAGGAATTGGGGGAGCATAGGACATGGTGGGGTATCCGGTGTGGCCTAGTTCGTGGCCTGGATAATCGTCGTGAGGGGAAGGAAGAGGGCCACATAGATGATCGCGAAGCCCAGGGTGGCCAGAAGAACGAAGGCGAAGGCTACGATCACGGAGGCCCAAGCGGGCTTGATTGACGCCACCGCGGCGGCGGCCAGCAAGCCCAGCACGAGGCCCCCGGCGAAATAGCCCATGGGCGGGATGGAGAAGACGAGGGTCGTGACGTAGGGCAGCTCTCCTTCCAGAACCTCATCGAAGTAATCTTGGAACCTGGGGACCACGAAGGCGCCGACGCCCCCCAGCGCCATCACCGCCAGGCCGGTCATCACCGAGCAGACGATCTGGAAGGCTTTCATGCCGCCGAGGCTACGCCCGGCCGACGCGATGAACAAGGCTGCGCACTGTGTCGCGGCGGTGAAGGGTCAGGGTTCAGTGGTCAGTGCCGGCCCCTGAACCGCTGGGTTCAGCCGGATGAGGGGTGAGACGGCTGGCGTGATCCGGGATGCGCGATCCGGGATGCATGCCAGTACCTCGCTGTCTGTGACAGCGAGGGCGCGTGCACAGTGCCTGCGTGGTGGAAGATCAGCCCCACGGCCATTCTTCCTCCGGATCAGGCTCGCTCCACGCGCTGTCCGTCCCGCAGGGCGGGAACAGCGGACTACTGGGTC
>PXDE01000564.1 GCA_003566475.1 PVC group bacterium
CGTGCTCAACCATGTCTGTCTGCACCAGACCGTGATCGGCCAGGAGACCATCCGCCAGATGGAGAAGGCGGGGGAGGCCCCGGACCTGGTGATCGGCTGCGTGGGCGGAGGCAGCAACTTCGCCGGCATCTCCATTCCCTGGGTCGAGGCCGGTCTGCGCGGCGGCGCGAAGCCCCGGGTGATCGCGGTGGAGCCGGAATCCTGCGCCAGCCTCACCAAGGGCGAACTGCGCTACGACCACGGCGACACGGCCATGATGACGCCGCTGATGATGATGCACACCCTGGGCCATGACTTCATCCCGCCCAAGATCCATGCCGGCGGCCTGCGCTACCATGGCATGGCCCCGCTGGTCAGCCACATGGCCAAACTGGGGCTGATCGAGGCCCGGGCCTACCCCCAGCAGAGGATCTTCGAGGCGGCGGTGACCTTCGCCCGCACCGAGGGGCTCATCCCTGCCCCCGAGCCGTCGCACGCCATCGCGGCGGCCATCGAGGAGGCGGTGAAGGCCCGCGAGGAGGGCACGAAGAAGGTCATCCTCTTCAACCTCTGCGGCCACGGCCTCCTCGACCTGACCTCGTACGAGGCGTATCTCGCCGGGAAGCTGAACGGTGACGGGGCCTGAGGGGCGGGGATCGGGGATTGGGGATTAGGGATTAGGGATTGGGGATTGGGGATTAAGGATTGGGGATGGAAGCGTTCCTGTTGCGACCGTTTGACGGAGTCATCGTCAGAGATCGGCTTGAGCGTGGTAGGGACGTGCCGTCCTGCGGATACTGCAGGCGTGACCCGCGGCGTCGAGTGAGCTAATGTCTTCTCGACGACTCTGGTGGAGTCGCCCGCGAAAGGCTCGGCAGTGAACCCATGACCACACGCGTCCCCATTAGGCCCGAGATTCTCCGGTGGGCCAAGCGACGGGCTGCCATGCCCCAAGCCCATCTCGCCCGGAAGTTCCCCCGTCTGCAGGCGTGGGAGGCGGGCGAGGTAAAGCCGACCCTCAAGCAGGCGCAAGCGTTCGCCCGGGCGACCCGGACTCCGCTCGGGTTTCTGTTCCTGGAAGACCCCCCGGCGTTGCCAGTGCCCATCCCCGATTTCCGTACCATGGGGGGCGAGGCCCTTCACGCCCCGTCTCCCGACCTTCTGGATACGATCTACGTCTGCCAGCGGCGTCAGGAATGGTATCGTGATTACGCCAGGGCCCTGGGGGAGGAACCTCGGAAATTCGTAAGGTGTGCCTCCGTCAGGAGCGGGATCGTCGAGACTGCGGCTCGGGTCCGCTCCGTCCTCGGGCTCGATATCGAACATCGCAAGCGGCTTCCCGACAAGGATGCCGCTTTCCGCCAGATGGTTGACCAGGCCGATGACGCGGGCATTCTGGTCATGGTCAGCGGGGTGGTGGGGAGCAACACCCGTCGGAAGCTCGATCCCGACGAATTTCGGGGGTTCGCCCTGGCGGATCCTCTTGCTCCTCTGGTGTTCGTCAATGGGGCCGATTCCGGGTCCGCCAGGATGTTCACGTTGGCCCACGAGATCGCTCACCTCTGGCTCGGGGAGACGGGCCTCTCCGACGTCACAGCCATGCCCGTTCGTGGCCGCGCCGTGGAAACGTGGTGCAACCAAGTGGCGGCCGAGATCCTTGCCCCGCTGAGCGTCTTCCAGACCGAGTACGACCCGGCGGCCGCGCTGGCAGGCGAAGCGGCCCGGCTGGCTCGCCTGTTCAAGGTAAGCACGCTGGTGGTGCTCCGCCGTATGCACGACGCCGGGGGACTGTCCTCCTCCGAGCTTGATGCCGCGTACCGGGCCGAGGTTGTCCGCCTTCGGGGGATTCCCCGATCCGGAGGCGGGAACTACTACCATACTACCCCGGCCCGGGTGAGCAGCCGATTCGCCCGGGCGGTGATCACCGCGTCCATGGAAGGCCGGACCGCCTTCACCGAGGCCTTCCACCTTCTCGGGTGCCGGAAGACCTCCACCCTCATGGAGCTCGGTCGGAGTCTGGGGGTACACGTCTAATGGCCTACCTGCTGGACACCGACGTCTTCATCGCGGCCAAGAACCTCCACTACGGCATGGATTTCTGCCCCGCCTTCTGGGATTGGCTCGTTCTAGCGAATGCGGAGGCGAGGGTGTTCAGCATCGAGCGGGTGGTCGAGGAACTAGGTGAGGTCGATGATGATCTCAGGAACTGGGCCAGAGGTAGAGGCGACGGGTTCTTTCTGGAGGCCGATGAGACTGCCTTGCCTGCGTTGGGGCGGATTGCCGAATGGGTGAATGCCCACCCCCGATATAGCCCAGCCGCGAAGGCCACGTTCCTTGACGCCGCCGACTACTACCTGATCGCCCAGGCCCTTGCCGGCGGTCACACGTTGGTGACGCACGAGAAGCCCGAGAACTCCATCCATCGGGTCAAGATCCCCTCCGTCTGCCTGGCCCTAAAGATCCCGTTCTCAAGTCCATGGGACATGCTCCGCCGCGAACGAGCCCGGTTCGTCCTTCCCGAAGGTGTCCAGGTGGCGTGATGTCCATGGCGGAGATCACGGATGCTCCCGGAGCCGCACGTCGGGGTGCCGCTCGCGGAAGTAGCGCTCGGCCCAGCTTGTGGGGAAGAGGAGGACGGGCTCGCCCCGGGGACCGAGGGCGAACTCGCAGCCGGTGGGCAGGGACCATGCGGTCTCGTCCTCGGCCTGGGCGGGGTCGGCGAACCACCGGGCCAGGGTCCAGGGCGCGGGCTCGATCCTTGATTCCGCCCCATACTCCGAGGCCAGCCGGTACTGCACGATCTCGAACTGGAGCGGCCCCACCGCGCCCAGAAGGACGGTCTTCTGGACCCGCCGGGGCAGCTCGAACCGCTGCACCACGCCCTCCTGGAGGAGCTGGTCCACCCCCTGGTTGTACCGCTTGTACTGCGACGGGATGGGGTTGTGGAGAATGGCGAAGCATTCGGGCGGGAACCGGGGGATCTCCTCGTACACGACGGACGGATCCTCGGTCAGGGTGTCGCCGATCCCGAACCCCTTGCCCACGATGCCCACCACGTCGCCGGGATAGGCCTCGTTGACCGTTTCCCGGTCCCGGCCGAACAGGGCCTGGGCGTTGCCCAGCCGGATGCTCCGGCCGACCGGCAGGTGGGTCACCTGCATGTCGCGGGTGAAGGTGCCCGAGACCACCCGGATGAAGGCGATGCGGTCGCGGTGGTTGGGGTCCATGTTGGCCTGGATCTTGAACACGAACCCGGAGAAGCTCGGAAGGTGCGGGGCCACCGTCTCGGCCCCCGCCTTCCGGGGCGCGGGTCCGGGGGCGTAGGCGATGAACTGATCGAGCAGAAGCTGCACGCCGAAGTTGTTCATGGCGCTGCCGAAGAACACCGGGGTGAGCTGGCCCGCCCGCACGGCGGCGAGGTCGAACGCCGCCCCCGCTCCGTCCAGCATGCCGACCTCCTCGCGCACCGTCTCGAACGACGCGGGGTCGAGCCGGTCCCGGATCAGCGGATGGTCGAGATCCCCGACCTCCACCGGGGCCCGGTAGGATCCGTGCGGGGTGCGCTCGAACAGATGCACCTGGCCGGTCTGGCGGTCGAACAGGCCGCGGAACTCCGCCCCGGAGCCGAGCGGCCAGTTGACCGGATAGGCGTGGATGCCCAGCACATGCTCGAGCTCGTCCACCAGTTCCAGCGGGTCGCGGCTGGGGCGGTCGAGCTTGTTCATGAAGGTGAAGATGGGCACCCCGCGCTGGCGGCAGACCTCGAACAGCTTCCGGGTCTCGGCCTCGATGCCCTTGCCCGCGTCGATCACCATCACCGCCGCGTCCACCGCCGTGAGCACGCGGTAGGTGTCCTCGGAGAAGTCCCGGTGGCCGGGGGTGTCGAGCAAGTTCAGGCGGTGGCCGTCGTAGTCGAACTGGAGCACGGTCGAGCTGACCGAGATCCCGCGCTTCTTCTCCAGCTCCATCCAGTCCGAGGTGGTGGCCCGCTGCTGCTTGCGGGCGGTGACCGATCCCGCGAGCTGGATCGCGCCGCCGTAGAGCAGGAGCTTCTCGGTGAGGGTGGTCTTGCCCGCGTCGGGGTGCGAGATGATGGCGAAGGTGCGGCGGCGGGCGATTTCGGAGGCAAGAGACATCGTGGGGAACCTGGGAAAACCGGGGACTGTAGCGGGGCCGGGGGAGGGGATCAATGGTGGGGAAGGGGGCGGAGATTGTGGATTGTGGATTTTGGATTGTGGATTGGGTGAGGGGGGAGGTCTGTGGTCGGCAGTGGTCAGTGGTCAGTCCCCGCCTCTGAACCGCTGGGTTCAGCCGGATATGGGGTGAGACGGCTGGCGCGATTCGGGATCCGGGATACGGGATACGCGATGTGGGATGTCTGTCCTTAGTCCTTGGTCCTTAGTCCACCGACCTTAGTCCCCCACCTTAGTCTTCCCCATCTTCGTCCCTGCCTCCGGGCCTCCGGGATCCTTCAGGTGGCGGGGAATCTTTCGCGGGCCAACGGCTTGGTCTGGGGGCAGGGCACGGGGGCAGGCGCCCCCGTGCCACGTCGGGGACTTCCTGATGGCGAGCAGCGGCTTGCAGGGCATGGCGTGTTCGGGTGTCCCGGAGCCTGCAGGATGGGACGATGCACGCCCGCCCCGCCCGGGCGGGTGGAGACGGGTGGAGGCGGGGGGAATCGAACCCCCGTCCGAACAAGCGGCACGACAGCGTCTACGCGTGTAGTCTGCGGTTGAAGTCTCGCCATGGGGGCTGCCTGCAGACGGGCTCCCCACCGCCAGCCATCCGGTGTCCTCTCGAATCCGCACCCGGAGGCACCATACGGATTCCAGCCTGATGTCGACGATCGCACCGCCTATCAGGCGTCAGCGGGCGACCGTCGCGGCTACTTTAGGCCGCGAGAGCCAGTTCGGGGTTGGCGTTTGTTTGGTTTCCCGGACGTTTTACGAGGCCAACCGGGGTCCTCGACGCGCGACCGGCGCACTCAACTTGACCGTCGAATGCCTGTCGCCCCCGTCTCAAAGATCTGCGGAACCCTACGCCCGCCGCCCGGCCGGCGCAAGGACGAAGATCCCCCGGTCGAGCACCCCATAGGCGTCGAAGCTGCTCCGCAGGGTCAGCCGGATGGCCAGGAACACGGTGATGGCGGTGCCGGCGAAGATGGCGATCATGATGGCGATCTGGTACTTGATGGCGGTCAGCGGGTTGGTCCCGGCCAGGATGACGCCGGTCATCATTCCCGGCAGGGCGACCAGGCCGATGGTGGCCATGGACGCCACGGTGGGGAGGAGGGCGGCCTGGAGGGCGTCCTGGAAGTGGGGGCGGACCGCCTCCGACAGCCGGGCCCCCTGGGCCAGGCTCTGGAGATAGGCCTTCTCATTCCGCGCGATGGCCTCGTAAAACCCCTTGAGCCCGATGATGTCGGCCCGCAGGCAATTGCCGAGGACCATGCCGCCGATGGGGATCACATACTGGGCGTCGAGCCAGCCCGGCGTCCGCAGGACCGGCCCCACGAACACCAGCACCGGGATGGCGGTGCCCGCGAACAGGGCCACGAACAGGGCGGGGGCGAAGCGCCGGACCCGCAGGCGGCAGCCCCGGAGAATCGAGCCGTCGGCCACGGCCACCATCACCAGCAGCCAGAGCAGATTCAGCCCGGCATGGTTCAGGCGGAACACGATCTGGAGGTAGAACCCCACCAGCAGAAGCTGGACCGTCATGCGGACCACGGCCACGCCCGTCTCCCTGAGCATAGGCACCCGCTGATGGAGCAGAATGGCCAGGGGGAAGAGAAGGAGCAGGTAGGCGAGAGCGAGGTGGCCAGGGCCGATGTCGATGATGCCGTTCATGACCGGCCTCCCAGGTCCACCGCCCGGTGGCAGACCCCGAAGTCATCCCCGTCGTGGGCGACGGACAGCACGGTCCGGCTATCATCGCGGGTGAGCAGGCGGGCCACCGCCCGGCGGGTCTCGCGGTCCAGGGCCGAGGCCGCCTCGTCCAGCAGGAGGATCGGCCGGTCCAGCAGGAGGGCGCCGACCAGGGCGATCCGCTGCTTCTCCCCGCCGGAGAGGTCGCCCACCGGCTGGTCCAGCCGCTCTGCGGAGAGCCGGCAGGCCTCGATAAGATCGGGAATCCTCGCCAGATTCCCCTGGAGGCCATGGTTGGCCCGGAACCCGAAGGGTCGTTCGAGCACCTCGCGGGCGGTGCCCGTCCCCAGGTCCGGCTCCTGGGCCACATAGGCCAGATGGCGACGCAAGTCCCAGGCGGACCGGCCGCTCAGCGGCTGGCCCATGATCCGGACCGCGCCCGCCGCCGGCCGGACGAACCCCAGCACAACCCGTAGCACGGTGGACTTGCCGCAGCCGGAGGGTCCGGTCAGCGCGACCCGTTCCCCCCGGCCCACCTGAAGGCGGAACCCCTCGAGAATGGGCCGTTCGCCGAACCGGACCTCCAGGTCTTCGGCCTCGAGGGCGGGCTGGCGGTCAGGCGTCATTCCGCGACCTCCGCCACCAGATCCACGTAGAGGCCACTATTCATCATGCCCGATCAGCATATCGAAACCCGATCGTCTGGCAAGTGTCGCACTCCCTGGGCTGGCGGATGGAACCCCCGTTGGGGTTCGTGCCCCGAACGGGGCCGACGGTGAAGGGGAGGGGACGCGGGTCAGCGCCGGTACGGCGGGGGGCCGACTTCGACGTCGATGTCCTCGTCGGGGGGCGGTTCCGTGAGCTCGGTCGGCCAGAACGCGCCCCAGGCCCGGGTGAGGCGCTGGAGCTGCTCGCGGTGGAGCACCATGCGGTACTCGGCCCGGGCCGCGATCATGATGAAAATGGCGATCACCACGAGCATGAGGTTGGGGGCGAAGATGCCGTAGCTGATCATGAGGAATCCCACCACCGTCCCGATACGCATGGCCAGGCGGGTGGCCGCGACCAGGCCCATGCGCCGGGCGGCCAGGGCCCGCAGCACCCGGCCTCCGTCCATGGGGAAGCAGGGGATGAGGTTGAACAGGGCCAGCATGAGGTTGATGCCGCCGAGCATGAGGAGCAGGATGCCGGGCAGGGCGAGGCCGAACATGTAGAACCCGAGGCCGGCGCCCAGGCCGAGAACGCCCAGGATGACGCTGACGATAGGGCCGGCGATGGCGATGATCAGCTCGTCCCGCGAGGAGGCGGGCAGGCGCTCGAGGCGGGCGATGCCGCCGATGGGCAGGAGCAGGATGTCGCGGGTGCGGTAGCCGCGCCACTTCCCGGCCTGAGCATGGCCCAGCTCGTGGAGGGCCACGCTGGTGAACAGGCCCACCGCCCCCACCAGCCCCCCGAGGAAGCCGACCGCGCGCGGCAGGCCGGGCAGGGCATCGTTCAGCCAGCCGCCGACCTGGGCGATCAGGAAGGGCAGGAACAGCAGCAGCGACCAGTGGATCCGCAGCGGGATCCCCAGCGGCCGGAACCAGGCCGGGGAGGGGCTCATGACCGGCCCATCAGGGGCCGTCCCCGTTGGCGGGTTCGTGGTCGGCCGGGGCGTCGTCCGGCCGCTCCGGTTCGGGCTCCGTGTCGTCCTGGCCGTTCTCCTCGTCGTCCGCCGCGTCGGCGGGCTCGGGCGTCGGGGTCGGTTCCGCATCGTCCCTGTCGGGGCGGGTTTCCTTTTGGGGCGGCTGGGTGTCCGCGTCGTCCGGGCCGGCATCCTTCTCCTGGGCCGCCTTGATCTCCGCGCGGAGCGCGGCCACGTCGACCCCGGCCTCGGTCAGCTTCGCCTCCAGCTCCTCGCGGTCGTCGAGGTCGTAGCCCAGCGATTTCTTCCAGATCTCGACCGCCTCCTCCTCGCGACCCAGCTTGTGCAGCACGTCGCCGTAGTGCTCGGAGACGACGGGGTCGTCGCTCATCATGTCGTAGGCCCGGCGGAGCAGGGGGTAGGCCTCCTCGTAGTCGCCCCGCATGAAATAGATCCAGCCTTTGGTGTCGATGTAGGCGGCGCTGTCGGGCTCGTGCTGGAGGGCGATGTCGACCAGCCGCATGGCCTCGTCCAGGTGCAGGCCCCGCTCCGCCCACATGTAGGCCAGGTAGTTGGCGGCGAGGTGATGCTCGGGATCCATCTCGAGCACCCGTTTGAACAGGGCCTCGGCCTGCTCGATCCTCTTGGCCCGCTCCGAGGCCGCGCCGTACATGAACAGGAAGCGCTCGGTGAGGATGGCCCCGGGGTCGGCGGATTCCCGGGCCAGGCGCTCGGCCGCCTCGTAGAGGGGCAGCGATTCCTCGTGCTTCTCCTGGAAATGGTAGTACGTGGCCAGCACCGCCTTCAGTCGGGCGTCGGCCGCGTAGAGTTCGCCCAGGGCGTCGAGCACGGCCCGGTACCGTTCCGGGCGCTCGAGATCCTTCCGGGTGGCGTACTGGACGAACACCTCGAGCTGCTCGGGGTTGCGGCTGAACGCCTCGGCGGCGAGGGACCGGGCCCGCGCCTCCTGACCCGCCTCCAGGGCGGCCACCGCGTAGCTGGCGTGGAAGGCCGGGGAGGTCGGCCCCTCGGCCCCGCCCGCGATCAGGCGCTCGGCCTTCCCGAACCACTCGTAGGCCTGGGCGAACCCTTCCCGGGTGAGTTCCACGTAGGCCAGGGTCTCCACCAGCCGAAGGTCGCCCGGGAAGGCGCGGATGCCGCGCTGGAGGGTGGCCACCGCCGCGTCCGGATCGTCGTCGAGCTGGAGCAGGGCCAGGCGCAGGGCGGACGTCGCGTCGGCGCCAGGAGCTTCGGCGGCCAGGGCGAACGCCTGGAGGGCCTTCTCGCGGTTCTCCAGCTTGAGGTGGAGTTCGCCCAGGAACTGATGGACCTGGGATCGGGCGCCGGGCCGGGCCGCCAGCACCTCCAGCGTCTCCACGGCCTTCTCCTCCTCGCCGAGGGCGAGAAACCCGGCGGCCATCCGTTCCCGGATCCGCGGGTCGGCCGCCCCCAGGGCCTCGATCCGCTCGAACACGGCCACCGCGCCCGCCATGTCCTGGGCCTGCATGTTCAGCTCGGCCAGGCGGCGGAGGGCGAGGACGTTGTCCGGCTCCTCCTCGACCAGACGCTCCAGCACCTCGATGGTCCGCCCCCGCAGCCGGGCCTGCTCCTCGGTCCGGGTCTCCGCCGCCGTCCGGCGGAGGTAGAGGTCGGCCAGCATGCGGTAGAGCACGCCCGGCTCCAGGGCCTGGCGGCTCCCCGTCTCCAGGGCCTCGATCGCCTCGTCCTCGCGTCCGGTGGCGGCCAGCACCGCCCCGAGCTGGGCGTGCGCCTCGGTGCGGCCGGGGTCGAGCTGCACGATCAGCTCCAGCACCTCGCGGGCCTTGGCCTGGTTCTGGGTCGCCCCGTAGATCTGGGCCAGCCAGGTGAGCACCTGGGTGTTCTGGGGATGGTCCCGGCGGAGCGACTCCATGAGGGCGATCGCGTCGGACGCGCGCTGGCGCCGGAGCTTCACCACCGACTGCCGGAACACCGCCTCCAGGTGGGAGGGATCGTGCTCCTGCACCTTGCGGTAGGCCGCCTCGGCCTCCTCCCAGCGGCTTCCCCACTCGTGGACCAGCCCCTGCGCGTACCAGGCCAGAGCCCGGGGGTCGGGCATGGGCGAGACCTCGGGGGCCACGCGGTCCGAGGGCACGCGCTCCCGCCGGGGGCGGGGCGCGGTGGCGCAGCCGGCCACCATCAGCGCCGCCAGCGCCCACACCCCGACGGCCCGTCTCCAAGGGGGACGCGACGGAACACGGGGGGACGGGACCGGACGGTCCGCGATGCCGGACCTACTTCTTCTTGTGGCGCAGCGTGCGGCGCCGCTTGCGCCGCTTGTGCTTGGCCATCTTGCGCTTACGCCATTTCTTGATGGTGCCCATTGCACTCCCAATTCCGGGGTCGTTCCGGCCGGGGCCGGAGGGTTCGTCGCTCCCCGGGTGTGTGTTGACTCAGGGAACGACCTTGTTCAGAGGAAGTTCCACTATACCTTCCGCGCCGAGCGCTTTCAATCGCGGGATCAGATCCCGCACCTGGCGCTCCTCGACCACCGACTCCACCGAGAACCAGGGGTCGGACGAGCTCAGCCGGTTCACCGTGGGGGCATGGAGGGCGGGCAGCAGGGCCGTCACCTCGTCCAGCCGGGCCTCGGGGGTGTTGAGCTTGAGCAGCACCCGGGTCTCCGCCGTCAGCGCCCCCTGGATGAGCACCGCGAGCTGGGCGATCTTCTCCCGCTTCCACGGATCCCGCATGGCCGCCTTGTTCGCGATGAGCCGGGTGGTGGACTGGATGACCTCGTCGAGCACCCGCAGCCCATTCGCCCGCAGGGAGCTGCCGGTCTCCGTGATGTCCACGATCGCGTCCACCAGTTCCGGGCACTTCACCTCGGTCGCGCCCCACGAGAACTCGACCTTCGCCTCGATGCCATGCCGCTCCAGATAGGCCCGGGCGATGCCCACCGCCTCGGTGGCGATGCGCCTGCCCTGCAGATCCCCGGGCTTCCGGATGTCGGAATCCTGGGGCACGGCCACCACCCAGCGCACGGGCCGCAGTCCCTGCTTGGCGTAGATCAGTTCGGCCACCTCCTCCACATCCGACCCGTTCTCGAACACCCAGTCGTATCCGGTGATGCCCACATCGAGCGCCCCCATCTCCACATAGCGGCTGATCTCCTGGGCCCGGATCAGCCGGCACGCGATCTCCTCGTCGTCGATGGTCGGCACATAGGACCGGTCCGAGGCCCGGATCCGGTAGCCGGCCTTCTGCATGAGGGTGACGGTCGCCTCCTGGAGGCTGCCTTTGGGGAGTCCGAGCACAAGCTGAGCCATAGGTCCGAAACGCGTACAGGATGAGGGGGCAGGGCGAGAAAGGCGGGGACCATAGCGGAGCCGGCCCCCCTCGGGCAAGCCTGGGATTTACGCCCCCGCTCCAGCCGTCCTTCCGGTCCGTTCAGACGCGGGCGGCGGCGAGCGGCGAAGGACGACGGGCCGAAGGGCTTCCCATCCCTGCCGTGACCGTTCGCATCGCCCGGCCGTAATCCTCGAGGGCAGCATCCACGCCTCGGGGGTCCAGCAGGAGGCCGGTTCCCACCAGAGCCGCATGGTACCCCAGTTCGGCGACCTGCGGGATGTTCTTGGGCCCCATGCCACTCTCCGCCACTTTGACACAGTCGAGGTGGAGATCCCGAATCCCCTGAAACCCGCCGAGTTTGGTGGTGAAGTCCGGGGTCGCAATGCCCACGCGCTGCAACGCCGCCTTGGCGTTGCGGGCCAGCCAGTATCGCTTTCCGCTGGACATGAAGTCGCGGGAGTTGATCCCCACCACCCTGGCCCCCGAGGGAATGCATCCGAAATCGTGAAGCCCACGGGTCTCGACGAGCACATCAAGCCCGAGTTCTGTCGCGAGGTCATGCAGGGCCTGCATGCGGTTCTGGGGCAGAAGCTGGCACATCAGCAGGACGGCGTCCGCGCCCATGGCCCTGGCCTCGTGGATCTGGTACTCGGTCTCGATGAAATCCTTGCGGAGGATCGGCTTGGTAATGCTCGCCCGGAACCGTGCGAAATCATCCACGGACAGGCCGAAATCCGCCTCCTGGGTGAGGATGGAGACCGCCCGTACCACAGGCGAGGCCTCGTAGGCGCCTGGGGCCTGCTCGACATTCTCCCTCCGCATGCTGCCCTTGCTCGGGGATCGGTACTTGATCTCGGCGATAAGGCCGAACGGCCCCGCCTCAAGGGTCGCGGCGAATCCCCGGGGCGGAGGGAGGTCGGCGCTCCGTCGGATCAGCTCCGATTCGGGAATCATTCCCTTCCTCGCGTCGGTCTCGCGCCGGGCATGGGCGGCACACCGCTCCAGCACGTGCTTTGAGGGTCGGTCCATGATCAATAGGCTCCCAAGGTTCGGACTTCCTTGGCCTGGTCCGGGAAACGGAACGTCCAGTCGTCGTCAAAACAGGCCAACGTAAGCGGAGGCCGGTGTGAAATCAAGACACCATGGTCATCGAGGGACTCGACGTCCGCGTCACCAAGCCCCTCGTAGCAGATGACCACCTCGCGCGGAGGAATGCCTTCCGCGCGGGCGATGTCCGCGACTTTCTTCAAGTCTAGTTCCGGCATAACGGGCGGATTCCACTTCCCGGGCAGGGAACACGGTGAATCTTCGAGGGAACGTGCCACGAACCCCATGTCCATGGCAACCCCGTAGCGACCGTCCCTACCGTTCCATGAGCACGGCAAAGAACCCACTGTTGACAGGGCCCCGGGGCTGGAGGGCGTGGAGGGCGCCGAACTGGACGTCGCCCTGCTCGCGGATCCGGCCTCCCACCACGATCCGGCTCCGGTTGCGCACGGAGCGGATGTCGGCGGCCATGGTCCGGCCGCCGGGGTCCATGCGGGTCATCACCGGCCGTCCGTCCATGCCCGGGGCCAGGAGGAGCACATAGCTCCCAGGGGTGGCCTGCCCCGGCGTCGTGGGACGGAGGTCCTCGTCCGCCTCCGCGATGTCCAGAGCCTGGAAAGGCCCTTGGTTCCGCGCTTGAACCTAAATCCGGCAGTTGCCACAGATCAGACCTGCTGCGACCCCTCCGGGGTCGGCCCCTTTCTGGGGCACGAAGTCCGGGGGTGTCGCTCCGCTTACCCCCGGCTAATGGCCGGCACCCCTACGGGGTGGCAGGGACACATGCGACCCCGGAGGGGTCGAAG
>PXDE01000310.1 GCA_003566475.1 PVC group bacterium
CTGGAGGAAACGGCTGGAAGCCGTTTCTACGGGTGTCGCGTGCCCGGGCGCCGTAGCTACGGCTTCCAGCCGTGGCCCCAGCGTGTGGCGCGAGCATGGTGTCTCAGAGCAGTGCAGGCCGCTGATCCTTCGGGTTCAGCCTGATTGGGGGGAGAGACCATGGCCGATGTGGGATGTGGAATGTGAGATGTGGATGCGGTCTTCCCGTGGCCCGTGGGGGGCTTCCCCCCGGGCCTCCGGGTTTCCTCTGGCGGATCGAAGCTTGCTCCCTGGTCGGGCGGCTCGTCTTGGGGGCAGGGGACGGGGGCAGGCGCCCCCGTGCCACGTCGGGGCCATCCTGCTGGCAAGCAATGGGTCGGGGATCGGCGGCATGTCCGAGGCATCGCGGACGGGTAATGCCGGTCTTCGCCCGGTCAGTCCCCATGCCCCGCCGGGAGCAGCATCACCGCCTCCGCCCCGCCCTCGGGATGGTTGCTCAGGCTCACCTCGCCGCCGTGCAGGGCGGCGACTTCGCGGGCGAAGCATAGGCCCAGGCCCGACCCCTTGCGGCCGGTGCGGGGGCGGGGAAGGGAGTAGAACCGCTCGAAGACCCGCTCCGCCGCGTAGCCGGGGAGGCCCGGGCCGCGGTCGCGGACCGCGACCCGGATCGCCCCGTTCTCCGCCTCCGCGCGCACCTCGATCCGCCCGCCGTCCGGGGAGAAATCCGCCGCGTTCTGGACAAGGTTTGCCAGCGCCTGCTGCACCAGGAACCGTTCGCCGGTCAGCGTCAGGCCGGGCGGAATGTCCGTATCGAGCGTCAGCGCGCGGGCGGTGAGCTCCGGCCGCAACGAGGCCCGGATGTCGGCCAGCAGCTCGGCCACATCCACCGGCCCGGCCCCCTCCAGCTCCTGGCGCTGCTCGACCGAGGCCAGTTGGAGCATCCGGTCCACGATCTGATGCAGCCGCTCGCTCTCGGTCCCGATGTTGGCCAGGAACTTGGCCCGGCGTTCGGGGGGCATGTCCTCCTGCAACAGCTCGGCCGCCCCCCGGATGGCCGAGAGCGGGCTCTTGAGCTGATGGGTGAGCGACTGCACGTAGGACTCGACGTAGCCCTTCCCGTCCAGGGCCGTCCGCATGGACTCCAGCGCCCGGCCCATCTCCCCCAGCTCGTCGCGCCCCAGCCTCGGCGGGCGGACGCGTTCGCCCCGGCCCACCGCCCGGGCGTACCGGGTCAGCCTGCGGACCGGATGCACGATCCACGCGGCGAGCAGGGCCGAGAGCAGCACCGCCACCCCGCCGATGGCCCAGGCGGCGCGGATGACCTTGCCCCGGGCCAGCTCCATGAACCGGTGCGCCGTGCTCGAGGGCTTGGACACCGAGACCACGCCCACGATCCGGCCGTCCCGGATCACTGGGGCCGCCACATGGAGCAGGGAGGACGCGGGGTCGTCGGGGTCGGTCCGGGTGGCCCGGGCCCCGTACTCGCCGCGCAGGGTCAGCAGGATGTCCCGCCACTGCGAGTAGTCCTCGCCGGTGGCCTGGCCCTGGGCATCGAACACCACCCGGCCCTCGGCGTCGGTCACGATCAGCCCGAGGTCGGAGCGGGTCTTGAGCAGATCGTAGATGCGGGCCTCGAACCGGCGGTCGTGCAGGTCGGCGAACACCCGCTCCAGGGTTTCGGCGGGGAAGCCGCCATCACGGTCGAGACTTTCGCCGACCCAGGCGGCCGCGAGGTGGGCGGTGTCGACCAGGGGCTCCTCGGTGGCCTCGAGGTAGCGGGGGCGCAGATCCTTGAGCACCCAGTCCACCATGAACCACAGGGCGACCCCCGCCGCCGCCGACAGGCAGAGCAGGATGCGGAGGCCCAGCCTCATGCTTCCGGGTCGAAGCTGTATCCGAACCCCCGGTGGGTGCGGATGGGCTGGCGGGCGGGTTCGAGGGCGGCGAGCTTGGCGCGCAGGGTCTTGATGTGCGCGTCCACGGTACGGGGGCCGCTGGCCTCCGGCTCGTCCCAGGCCTGGTCCATGATCTGCTCCCGCGCATAGACCCGGCCCGGCGATCGGAGCAGCAGGGACAGGATCCGGTACTCGGTGGGGGAGAGATCCAGCGGCCGTCCCTCCCACTGGATCTGCCGCTGCTCGGCCAGGATGCGGAAGCCGCCGGGGACCGGGGCGTCTCCGTTCGGGGGCGGGGCGGCCGGGGACGCCCGCCGCAGCACCGCCCGCACCCGGGCCGCCAGCTCGCGCGGGCTGAACGGCTTGGTCACGTAGTCGTCGGCCCCCAGCTCCAGGCCCACCACCCGGTCGATCTCGTCCGCCCGGGCGGTGAGGAAGATCACCGGCGCGTCCGAGCTCCGCCGCAGCTCGCGGAACCAGTCGAACCCCGAGATGTCGGGCAGCCCCACATCGAGCAGCACCAGGTCCGGTCCCCACGCCGCGAACGCCGCCGCCCCCGCCCCCCCCGTGGCCTCCCACCGCGCCGCGAACCCCTCCGTCTCCAGCGCGTAGAGCACGTTCTCCGCGATGCTCGGCTCGTCTTCGATCAGGAGGATGCGTGAGGGCATGGCGACATTGTAGTGCCCGGGGCACTCCGACGCCATGGTTTACTCGGATCCTTCGGCTGAGCCCAAGATTTCGATGGCGCCGGACCGCGGCTGTGGTATTCTCACGGCCAACCGCCCGTCCTCGAAGGACGGGGCCGGCACCCCTGGAGAGACCCTCATGAAGCGATGGATGATGTGGACTGCGTTGCTGACTCTGTTCGCCCTGCCCGCCTCCGCCCTGGCCCAGAACCCCATGTTCGGGATCGGGGTGAACTACTGGCGGGCCATCGACGACGTCCGGGTCAATGACATCGACCGCGACGGCCTCGGCTACGTGGTCTCCCTCTCCGAGCGGCAGGGGCTGTTCGGGGTGGTGCTGGAGGTCGAGCACGCGCCGGACGGGCGCGGGGTGAGCCCCAAGTCGGTGACCTCTCCGGAACTCCTGGTCACCGTGGGCGGCCTGCTCTGGGCCGGGGTCGGGATCGGCATCGACTACACCGACGGCAGCTTCGCCAGCAAGCCGTTCTACGACTTCCGGGCCGGGGTCCGCATCGAACTGCTGCCCCTGCCCATCGAGGGGTTCGTCAACTACCGGTTCAACGACTGGCAGGACTCCAGCCTGTTCCGGGACATCGACTCCGACACCCTCATCATCGGCCTCCGGCTCCACTTCCCGCTCTGATTCCGCAAGCCGTGCGGCCCCCAGAGTCTGAGGAACCGCGAATGGACGCGAATCGGGCAGCCCGTAGCTGAATCCGCCCAGGATTCAGCCTAGTTCCGGCAGTTGACAGGCATGGATTCTCGCAAACTCCTCCAGAAAAGTAGCTTGCGCATGTGATCGGTCGCACCCAATGGGTGATGCCCCGAAGGGCGGCCGTAGCTGACAAGACTTGGCTGCTGCGACCCCTCCGGGGTCGGACGGTGAGTTGAACGGGTTCCGGGGGTGTCGCGTTGCTCGACCCCCGGCTAATCGCCTCGACCCCCCCTGGGGTCGCATGATTCCCTGTCACCCCGTAGGGGTGCCAGCCATTAGCCGGGGGTAAGCGGAGCGACACCCCCGGACCCCGTGCCCCAAGATAGGATCGACCCCGGAGGGGTCGCAGCAGGTCTGGTCTGTGGCAACTGCCGGATCTAGGTTCAGACGCCGCAGAGCACGACGCCGAGCCGCCCGCGCCCGGCGCCTCGCGCCACTTCCGTAGCTGCGCCCGCCGAGGGCGCGGCCGCGAATGGAATCGCCCCCGATCCGCGCCCGGACATGAGCTTCGCACGCCCCCCCCGTCAGCCTCGCGCTTGTTCCCGTCGGTGGCTGAACGCTTCCGTCTTCGCCCTGCGGGCTACGCCGCGACAGGTGGCGCGTCCAGCTACGGGCTTCGGCCCCGGGCAGCGCGTGAGGAAGCCGGGCACGCTGGACGGAGGAGCGCCGGGAAATCGGCGCCGGCGCTCAGGACTCGATCACCGTCGCGGTCCCCGCCCTCCAGTCGGCGTCGACCAGGCGCGGCACCCGGATCTGGGGGAGGGCGGGGCGGATCTCGTCGCGGCCCTTTACCCGGTCGATGACCACCCCGCCCAGGGCGTCGAACAGCCCCCACGCCGCCACCCCGCGCGGATACCAGCACAGGTTGTTGCCCCCGAAGGTCTCGAAGAACAGTTTCGGCTCCTGGGTGTTGGTGAGGGTCTGCCAGCTCCAGTAACGGTCCTGGAGGTGGCGCAGATCCACCCCCCGGTAGAACGCGGCGATGTCCCGCAGCAGGTTCATGCTGATCCATCCGGGGTTGATGGCCAGCCCGGCCAGCCCCTCCAGGCCCGGGATCTCCTCCAGCGTCTCGGCCTGGAAGTCGGTGTGGGCGCACCCGTATTCGCGCAGGCAGCGGGCGGTGGCCACCTCCAGGTCGCGGACGATCCGGTCCCGGTCCAGCCCGACGTCCTCGCCCACCATGTCGAGCAGGGCCAGGCCATTCACGGTGTAGATGTGGGGCGCGTCCCAGCCCGGGATCTCCGCGCAGGCCATGCCCTCGCCGGTCCAGGGGTTCTTCAGCTCGCCGGAGCGCGTGAGCAGGGTCGCGAAATGATCCCCCGCCCAGCCGTGGTCGCGGATGGTGGCCAGAATCCGCTCCTTGCGGGCCCGGCACGCCTCGGCCCGGCCGGCCTCGCCCAGGAAGGTGAAGACCTCCGCCCCGGCGTGGAACGAGGCCAGGGCCTTCACGCTGAGGTACATCTGCTCCTTGCCGTACTGGATGGCCGGGGAGGCGTCATCGATGGTGTTGGCCACCCCCAGATCCGGGATCCCGTTCCCCGTGCTGTCGCAGGCCGCGATGAAGTCCAGGTACCGGCTCAAGGTCACCTGGTGTTTGCGGAGAATCCGGTCCTTGCCCGTCCGCTTCCAGTGGGCGTAGGCCATCAGGATGTAGTTCGACGCCTCCTCGACCTCCATGTCGTGGCTGTAGATCATGCCGTTGGCGGTACTGTGGGCCCCCATGTCGTGGACCAGGTAGGCGGTGCCCCGCCCGCGCTCGCCGATCGCCCCCTCGCCCGGCTTCGAGAACTCGGGCCACCAGTCCAGCTCGATCTCGAGCAGCTCCGGCCACACCGCCAGGTAGAACGGGGTCTGGGTGTATTCCACGTCCACCGTGGAATGGAAATAGCAGGTGCCTTCCCACACGCTGAACCATTCGCGGTCCCCGACCTGGCACCACCAGGTGTTGAGCAGCCACGAGTGCAGGGTCTTGGCCAGCAGGTGATTGACCGACGCCCCGCACCGGTTGTCGGCCACGATCCCGTCCACCTTCGCGGCGTTGTCCAGGATCTCGGCCTGACCGCCCTCGCGGGCCCACGCGCCCACCGCGTCCAGCGAGCCGAACCGGTCCGCGTACCGGAACGGGGCCGCCTCGCCCCGCACCTCCATCACCGGCTCGCTCCAGGTGCACCAGGCCGCGTCCAGGGTTCCGCCGTCCCTGACGTTCACGGTCCTGGACAGGCGGGTTCCGCCGAACGCGCCCGACACCGCCACCAGCCGGTCGTGCTGGGGCCGGACCTCGTCGCGGGTGTCCCACACGTCGGCCATGCCGTCCCAGGTCGCCGCCCGCACGCTGTCGAACCGCAGGTTTGCCGCCTCCGGGCCCGCCGTCTCCGCCGCGATGGCCTCGCCCTCGATCTCCAGGAACAGCTCCGCCGCCTCCACCTCCTGCGATTTCTTCGTCCACCGGAAGTACCCGGGCATGGTTTTCGCCTCCAGGCGCAGGGCGAGCGCCGGAGTGGTCGAGAATTCCGCGTCGCGGGGCCGGAACGGGGTGGCCACGGTCAGCTTCACCCGGGTCGCGCTGGGGGCGTGGATGCCGATCAGGCTCATGGTGCAGGGGGTCATGCGCTGGTCGACGAAGGTGAAGTCCCGCCCCTCGCGGCAGAGCGGGAACACGAACTCCTCGCCCCCGATCCGGATGCCCGCCCGGAGCTGGAACTTCGGCATCCGGGTGAACCGGTCGAACCGCAGCGCCATCGCCTCCCGCCGCAGCGGATCCCACACCATCCCGTGCCTCGACCCCAGCACCGCCACCCCGTCGCACATCAGCAGCATGACCCGTCGCTCCTTGCCTTTCTGCATGAATGAAGGGACCGGAGCGTAGCAAGTTTGCGGGGGCGGTGCACGTGTCCGGAGATGCGGGGGATGACGGAGCTCGAGCGCGTGCTTCGCCGGGTGGCGGAGAGTGTCCGCGCCCACGGGCCGTCGTGGGCCCTGGTGGGCGGGCTGGCGGTGTCCGCCCGCACCGAGCCGCGATTCACCCGGGATGTGGATGTGGCGGTCGTGGCGGCGGACGACGGGGCCGCCGCGGGCGCGGTCCCTCCTGGACAACCGCGTGGTCCTACGGGGGGGGTAGTTGACCCACTAGCGCCCGGCCCTTGTGCGGCGTCAGCATGGACTCCGGCAGCCTTTCCGTCTCCGTGGCCCTGGCCCCCCGGGGCGAAGCCTTGCCCTCATGGCGCGGCTTCGGAGGGCTCTTCACGATCCTATGGACATTCACGATTATCCCTTTCCCAGCGACTACCGGGCCCCGTCCACACCCTCGGCCGCGGCTGTGGACGTCCGCGCCCCGGCCCGTCCCCGCCGGCGCCGCCTCCGGCGCCGTCTGGTCCCCGTCGGCATCCTGGTGGCTCATCTCCTCGGCCTCCAGACCTCCATCCGAGCCGTCATGGAGGTGCGGACCGCCCAGGGAGCGATCGCCTGGGTCGTCGCCCTCAACACCATGCCCTACGTCAGCGTCCCGGCCTACTGGATGTTCGGCCAGCGTCGTTTTCAGGGCTACGTCCTGCAGCGCCGCACGGCGGTGGCCCGCATCGACCCGACCCTCTTCCGGGTCCGTGAGCACTTCGCGGGCTCGGAACTGCTGGCCAGTCCGGAACGGCAGCAGGCCTTGCTCGTCGAGAGGCTGGCCCGGCTGCCCTTCACCACCGGCAACGACGTGGAGCTGCTGATCGACGGCCCGGCAACCTTCGCCTCCATCTTCGACGGCATCGAGCAGGCGGCCGCGTACGTGCTGGTCGGATACTACATCCTGCGGCATGACGCCGTGGGCCGGGAGCTGCAGGCCCACCTGATCGCCAAGGCCCGGGAAGGAGTGCGCGTCTTCGTGATCTACGACGAGGTGGGGAGTTTCGATCTGGATCCGGACTATCTCGGGGAACTGCGGGACGGGGGGGTCGAGGTGCGCGCCTTCAATACCACCCAGGGCAGAGCCAACCGGTGGCAGATCAACTTCCGCAACCACCGCAAGATCGTGGTGACCGACGGCCAGGCGGCCTGGGTCGGGGGGCACAACATCGGGGACGAGTACCTCGGGCTTGACCCCGAGGGAAGGCGGTGGCGCGACACCCATGTCAAGATCACCGGTCCGGCGGTGCTTTCCGTGCAGATGGCCTTTCTGGAGGACTGGCAGTGGGCGTGCCAGGAGACGCTGGATCTCGACTGGATTCCCCAGGCGGCCGCGTCGGGGGTGCGGCAGGACGTGCTGATCATGCCCACCGGTCCGGCCGATGTGCTGGAAACCTGCCCCCTCTTCTTCCTCCCCCTCATCAACCGCGCGACGACCCGCCTGTGGATCGCCAGCCCCTACTTCGTGCCCGACGAGCAGGTGGTCAGCGCGCTACAGCTCGCCGCCCTGCGCGGCGTGGATGTGCGGATCCTCATCCCGGACAAGGCGGACGGTTTCCTGGTCGACCTTTCCGCCTGGTCCTACCTGCCCGCCCTGGAGAAGGTGGGCATCCGGGTCTTCCGGCATCAGGAGGGATTCATGCATCAGAAGGTGACGCTGATGGACGACCTGTATGCCACCGTCGGCACCGCGAACTTCGACAACCGGTCGTTCCGTCTGAATTTCGAGATCACCGTGCTGGTGGCCGACGAGGACTTCGCCCGGCAGGTGCACGACATGCTCGAGCAGGATTTCGCCGACGCGCGGGAGGTCCACACCCGGGAGTTCGAGCAGCGGTCCTTCGGGTTCCGCCTGGCCGTCCGTCTGGCCCGGCTCCTGGCGCCGATTCAGTAGGCCGCCCGCAGGCCGTCCAGATCCAGGGGCCATGGTGCGAACTCCGGGGGGGGTGCCGGAAAGGTATGCTGCTTCCGGGGTATCGGCAATTCCCGCCCTGCGGAATCGGGGGCTACGCGGTGGCCGGCCACGACCCGTGCCACGCGAGAGGACTGGCGAACCGCCGGTAGAAATGGGATACTGTTCGGCATGAAGGCGCAGTTCACATACTGGAAGGAGTCCGACGGCCGGTACCTCGGGTACCTCCACGACTATCCCGACCATTGGACGCAGGGGGAGAATCTCGAGGATCTGAAGGATCACCTACGAGACCTTCTGGAACTCTTCGCCGCCGAGGACATCCCTGGGATCCGGCGGGTCGCGGAGCTGGAGACCGCGTGAAGCGTCGCGACCTCGTGGGTCGCCTCGAGGAGATGGGGTGCCGCCTGATCCGGCATGGGGGCAGGCACGACATCTACCGAAATCCTGCAACGGGCAACGCGGAGCCAGTGCCTCGCCATCGCGAAATCAACGAGAACCTCGCCCGGCGGATCATCCACCGGTTGAGTCCCCCGGAGCCAGAATAGGGACGGATCGACCCCGCCCGTAGCTACGCCCGCCACCGACCTTTGCCCGCGCTTGAATCTCCCTATCCCGGAGACGTATCCTTACGGCATGAGGATACCCGGGTTCCTTCTGGGGGGATTGGTGGTGGCGGCAACCTTGGTCGTCGCTCGCGCTGCAGAAGGGCCGGCGGTCTCGTATCCCTGGGCCGTAGTTCCCGATGTGCCTCCTGCGACGCCTGAGGGCCATTCGGAAATCTGGATCCGGGGGGTGCTGCAAGGTCTGCCTGTTGGCGTTTCCCATCAGGGACACGACCTGTTCTTCCGGGATGGGGCGGGCCAGCAGACCATGTGGCCTCATCCGTATCGCCGGCGTGGTTATAATCTGAAGCATGACCGTGCGCATTGCCGGTTCCACCTGCACTTCGGCCATGCGCCGGCCGGTCGCTTGGCCATCCTGGTCAGACCCAGCCCCGAGGGCCTGGTGGATCTCTGGCGTGCGTACGGCACTCTCTATGCGGGAGACGCGGTCGCCTGGGTGGAGGAGGGGTCGAATTCATCACAGGTCGACATCGTCGTTCGTCGTGTGGTGCCCGGGATGGAGGCGGACGCGGTTCGGGTCGAGGTGGTGAATCGCTGGACGCCCGGGCCAGGTCGCCGACGCCCGGACTCCCGGTTCTATGTGGAGGTCCGCGGGCCAGGTGGCGATGGCGAGCCGAGATGGTTCCGGGCTCGCCGCTCCGCTCCCGGCGCGGTGGGCCTGATCTCCCAACTGGAGTACCGGTTCCTGGTTCCGGCGTCCGCCGATGGTGTCCTCCCCGAACACGCCACGCCCTGGCGCACCGGCCACGAATGGGGGGGCACGGTGGTCCGGTTCGACGGGGCTCTCGACGCCGAGGGCCAGGGCGTCATCTGGCCGGCGGGCCCGGAAGGGGAGACCGATCCTGATGCGGCCGGTTCGGCGGACGCACGCGTGATCTGCGAAGCCCGGATGACTCTGGCGGCGGCCGGTATGCCTGAGGCGGAGGCGGGGGGAGCGCCCGTTCTCATCTGGAAACGGTACTGGCCGGAGGCCAGGGCGGACGAGGCGGCGGTGGTCCGGTTTGCGAAATCGGCGGATGGAGACGACTGGACCGTGAGGATGTCGGAGGGCGATCTGTGGTCCGTCCGGATGGTGTTCTCTCCCGGGAGACGCGCCGCCTACGAGCGACAGCGAGCCGACGGCCCGGTTCCTCCGTCGCTTCCCGAGGGCATGACCGCGGCGATCGCCGAGGCCCGGGCCATCGCCGCCCGGCCTCCATTCTCCGCCCCGTTCCCCTGGGCCGTCCGCGACGCCTGGCGGGCGGATGGGCGCCTGATGGTCTCCCTGTCCGCCCGCCCGGGCCCCGAGGTGTGGCTCGACCGCCTGGCCCGCCTGACGGTGGAGTTCACGGATGAGGTCACGCCCCGGCTCCTCTCCGTGGTGCGGGAGGTCCAGCACCAGATCGACGGATTCCTGAAGATCCCGGAAGACATCCTTTCTCTTCACCAGGCTTTGGCCTTCGCCGAGCGTCACCTGGCCGAGCATTACCTGGAGACGGCGGGCGAGACGGCGCGGCTCGAGAGCATCCGCCTGACCACCCGGGCACCACACCTCAACCGGCATACTGCGATCAGGGAGGGCATCGACCCGGACCGCCACCAATGGGCCTGGGCGGCCTCGTACCTTCCGTTCGAACTGGTGCACGAGCCCTACGTCGGTTCCCCGTCCTGGTTCGAGGTTGTGCTGGACGCGGTGAGCGGGGATTACATCGGCCAGAAGAAACCGGGGCCGCTCATCATCACCCGGGGCATCCCGGACGTCCCCATCGTCCCGCTCAAGCCCGACGAGATCCCAGGCCTGCTGGAATCCACCCGGCCACCTGATGTGGAGTGATGTCCGGTTTGGGGCCGGGCAGGCTCGCATCCATAGGATGCGGCCTACGGGTAGCGGGCGGTTCGGGCACGCCTTGTCGGCCTGAGGCGGCGCCGCGCTAAACCTCGTCGCCGCGCGCTCGCCACCGCCTCCCGCCCCCTGTATAGTCTCTCCCCGTCATTCTCAACCCTGTCCCCGACCTACCGGAGGCTGTTCATGTCGCTCCGCCCTTCCTCGTCCAGATTCGCCCTGCTTTCGTGGCTTTCGTGCCTTTCGTGGTTCCTCCTCGCCGCCCCCCCGGCTCAGGCCCTCATCAACCCCGACTTCACCCCCATCCACCTCGTCCGCCAGGCCGACGTCATCCTGTGGGGAAGGGCGGGCGCCGTGGACGAGGACGCGGGCACCCTGACGGTCACGATCACCGAGACCCTGAAGGGCGAGGGGCCGGACGCCCTCACCATCGATGTCGCCGGTTCCGACCCCCAGGCCGCGGGCGATCTCGACGCGGAACTGAAGGCGGGCCGCCCCGAGGCCATCGTGTTCATGGGGCAGGTGGGCGACCCTGCCGCCGGCGGCGAGGTGGCGGCGGCCATCAAGATCGGCCAGATCTGGTTCGCCCTCGAGGCCGACGAGGAGGAGGACGGCGTCCATGTGCTGGCCACCGACACCCTCGACCTCAAGGCGGTATGGGCCGGCGGGTCCGAGATGCTCCGGGCCGCCACCCGCTACATCCTGGCCGACCCCCGGGCCGATCTGCCGGTCGAGGTGGGCCTGACCTGGGAGGAGGAGGAGAAGATCGCCGACCTCGCCCTCCCCATCCACCGCATGCAGGTGGTGGCCGCCGGGCCGAACGGAGCGCCCTGGCTGGTCGTTCACACTGCCGAGGGCAGCCGCCTGTTCCATCGCCCGGACGGGGAGTGGGCCGAGCTGACCGCTGGTCTCGGATTCGAGACCCAGGCCACGGCCGGGGTCTGGGCGGACTTCACCGGCGACGGCCGGCTCGACTTCCTGGCCATCGAGGACGGCGCCCTCCGGCTGCATCACCGGCCGGACGGCGGCCGGTTCCAGGCCCGGGCCCTCGCGCTCGACCTCCCCCATCCCGCCCTCGCCGCCGACGCCTTCGTCCCGGCCGCCGGATCGCCCGCCGAGGCCGTGGTGGCCCTGGCTCAAGGCACCCCCCTGCGTATCCGGAACCTGGCCGGCGAGCCGCAGGCGGCCGCTCTGCCCGCGCCGGATCCTGCTCCGGAAGGCGAGGCGCTGGCCGGGATCCGGGTCGCGGACCTGACCGGGGATGGCCGTCAGGATGTGGTCCAGGCCTATGCCGACGGCGTGCGGGTGTGGGCGGGCCAGGCCGACGGCGGCTTCGCGGTTCCGGTGTTCTCCGCCGCCACCCTGGGAACCCATCTGGTCGCGCTCGAAGTGACCGACTTCAGCCACGACGGGAGGCTGGATCTGCTGGCGGTCTCCTCGCGGGGGCCGGTGACCCTCACCAACGAGGGCGAGGGCCGGTTCAAGGACCGCAGCCCCGAGATCGGCGAGCCGTCCTACCTGGCCCGGCCCAACGTGAAGGCCGCCGTGGCCATCGACCTCAATCACGACGGCCGCGAGGACTTCCTCCTCGCCTACGAGGGCCTGGGCGCCCACATCTACTTCAACCGGGCCTTCCGCACCTTCGGGTACTCCATCGAGCTGGAGCTGCGCGACGGTGGGCTCGAGGCGACCGAGCGGCTGGCCGACGGGCAGACCGGCATCACGGCCGGGGATTTCACCGGCAACGGCAAGCCGGAGGTGATCATGGCCGACGAGGAGGGCGGGCTCTGGATGCTGGCCACCGAGTCGCTGGCCGAGCCGGTGCTGAGCCTGACCGTCGTCCTGCCCCCCGGCCGCCCCGGCCCGGTGCGGGTGACCGCCCGCGACGGGCAGTTCAACCTGGGCGCCCGCCTGGTCACCGCCGACCGCCCCGCCACCTTCGGCAAGCAGGCCCGCGGCCCCATCCAGCTCACCTTCCCCGGCCCCGACGGCCAGGAGCGGACCCAGCCCGTGGTCGTGCTCCGCCCCACGCGCTTCGAGCTGCCGGCGGGGGGGTAGGGCGATTCCCTCTCCTCGTTCGTGCCCTTTCGTACTACTATCCCCCAGAACTTTGCCC
>PXDE01000246.1 GCA_003566475.1 PVC group bacterium
ATCGAGCTGCGGGGCGCGGTGTTCCACGGCGAGACCGCCCCGCCCCGCGAGGAGCGGCGCGATCTGGTGCTGTACCTAGGCCGCCGCGGCGGCGAATGGACGACGGAGTTCATGGCCTGGGCGGGGATGCGCACCCCCGGCGGCAACCGCGACGACCGGGGACGCTGGTTCAACCAGATGGATCACCTGGGCACGGTCACCGAAGTGACCGATGCCGAGGGCACGGTGCGGATGACGGTCGAGGTGGACGTGAAGCCCGATCCCTGGGTGCCGGGCGGGGCGGGACGCTACACCCTGGAATTCACGCCTGAGGGGGACCATTTCCAGGGGACGTTCTCGGGGACGTTCCGGGGTCAGGAGGTGCAGGGCGTGCTCCGGGGCAAGGTCTGGGACCGCGACTGGCCCGCCGCCGTGGAGGGCTGGCGGCCTTTCGAGCCGGGCGAGCATCCGCGGGTGCTCTTCCGCAAGGAGGACGTGCCCGGGATCCGCGAGCGGGCGGCGACCCCGGAGGGCCGGGCGATCGTGGAACGGCTGCGTCTGATGCTGGGCGGGGGCGAGGCCATGCCCACCCGGTTCCAGTCCGCCACCGACGCCTACGGCGGGGGCGACCGCAACCTGCCCGTCGGCGCCTACACCCTCTGGCACGGCATGGGGTTCGGGATGCTCTACCAGCTCACCGGGGAGGCGAAGTACGCCGACCTCGCCCGCCAGTGCGTGCAGAAGGCGCTGGACGGCCAGCGCGACCGGGACCAGCGGTACGCCTTCGTGCGTCCGGGCGGCAAGCTCCGGGCGGGGTCGAGCTTCGCGGCCATCGCCATGGCCTACGACCTCTGCTACGACGCCTGGGACGAGGATTTCCGTGCCGAGGTGGCCCGCCGGGTGCTCGACGCGGTGATCGCGCCGGGCGGGGCGACCTTCACCGACGAGAAGGCCATGGCCGAGCCGGTGGACGGCGATCTGGTGTTCAACACCATGGGCGGCCAGCATTCGCCCCACTCGAACCACTACGGGGCCTGGAACGGGGGCGGAGGCACGGCGATCCTGGCCATCCTCGGCGATCCCGGCGTGGATCCGCGGCGGGCCCGGCTCGCCCACCGGGTGTTTCTCCAGCGGGCCCGCCGCGCTCTCGAGGTCGGCTACGGCGACACCGCGTATTTCTTCGAGGGTCATCACGGCGGGCGGCTCAACTCCAATACCGGGCTCATCACCTACCTGCACGCGCTGCGGGTGGCCGAGGGGCTCGATTTCGTGGAGCCCTTCTCGGGCGGCGAATGGCTGGTCTCGAAGTGGATGTACGAGATCGTGCGCGACGGCAGCACCCTGCGCAGCCCCATGCAGGGCATCTACGCGGCCGACCACTTCGAGCGCGGCGGCATGAGCACCGGCGGCGACTTCGCCCGCGGATTCGCCATCGTGCCGGAGGCTCACCGGGGCGCCCTGCGCTGGTTCTACGAGAACGAGATCGAGCCCGAGCCGCCCCGCACCTACGACGCCATCCGGTATCCCCACCATGCGGTGTTCGCCCTGCTCTTCTGGCCCATCGGGGAGCCCGCCGTGAATCCCGGCGAGGTGCTGCCCCGCTACCTGGGCGGGCCCGGCGGCGAGCCCTACTTCGTGTTCCGCAGCGGCTGGACCGGGGGCGGCGACGTGATCGCCACCGGCTATAACAACGACGGCTTCATCCAGGGTCTGGGCCTGAACCAGCGCTGGATCGGGGGCCCAGCCCAGCCGCACACCGTGGTCGAGGACATCGAGGACGGCCTGGCCTGCCTCGTCCGGACTCCGCACCGGACCTTCGCCGCCGACATGAGCGGCCTGTCCGGCGCCCCCCTGCTGTTTCTGACCATCGACGGCCTGGGGCAGGAGCGCCGGCCCGACGTGATCCCGCCCGACGACCCTCTGGCCGCCGCCCTCCGCGACCGCTTCCGCGGCGGACCTGGCCCCGCCCAGCCCCGCCCCGCCCTCGGCGGCGAGCTTCGCGGCGAGGGCGAAAACGTAGGCCGCGACGATGGCACCTCGCACATCCTGAACCGCCGCACCACCCTCAGCGGATTCCGGGTCACCGTCACCACCGTGCAGCAGGGCCCCGGCCCCCGGTTCACGGTCGAGGACGACCGACTGACCATCGGCCGCCGCGCCTTCCGGATCGACGGCGAGCAGCTGGTGTTCGAACGGGTGGGGGAGGACTAGCCCGAGTTCCCGCCCGCGTCCGCCGCGACACCGTCGCCCGCGTCCTCGAGGCCCTCGACACCGCAGGTCGCGCCCTCGGCGGGCGCAGCTACAGGCTTCGCGCCGGGCCAGGCTCGTTCTCACGCTCGGCCAAACGCTTGGCGCGTTCGGCTACGGGCTTCGCGCCGGCCAAACCCGTTCCCACCCTCGGCCGCCCCCTTGGCGGGCGCAGCTACAGGCTTCGCCCCCATCCCCCTCCGTCCAGACCTTGGACGGCCCCGGACGCCGATAGGGACAGACCCTTTGCGGCAGTAGTGTCCCAACGCTTTCCCTCGTCTGAACCAGAAGATGCTTCATAGCAGCCTCTTGCGTCAATAATCCGGTGTCATCGACTTGAAACCGCCGGTAGGCTCCTCCCGTACTCAACCCGGTAAAGGGGTCAGCAAGGAATGGTCAATGGTCAGTGACGGCCATGGAGCCGTTGGGCTCAGCCGGATGAGGGGAGAGACCATGGCCGATGTGGGCTGTGGGATGTGCGATGTGGGCCGGTCCCTCCGTGGCCCGGGCATCTTGCCCGGAGCCGAGCGAGGTTCGATCCCGATCCGGCCATGCCACCGACGCCCCTGTCGCGGCGTAGCGTCTGCGCGAAGCCGGAAGGAGGTGGCGGCCCCGCCCGACGCGCC
>PXDE01000405.1 GCA_003566475.1 PVC group bacterium
GGCTCCGGGCTGAGATTGAGTTCTCCGCCGAGCATCCCCGGCTTGTCGTCACCTTCGAGGGTACGGGTCCGGAACGAGATGTAGGACGGGATCCGACGGGAGCCATCCACCGCTTCCTGTCCACAATGACCGTAGTGGAGGCGGAGTAGAGGCGCCAGCCAAAGGCGCCGATGCCCATGCGGCGATGTGACAAGGTGCTAGGCGGCAGCAGCAAAGCGAAGGAGCCGGGGTCCGGCTTCCTCCGGTGGGGGCCGCAGCACGGGAGGTGTGATCTGCAAACCAGATGTCCGATCGGACATCTGGTTTGACGGGGGGCGTCTCTCTCCTGCCTGAGGAGCCGGACCTCGCACATCCTAGCCGCGCCGCTCGGCCGGG
The DNA here is from genome assembly GCA_003566475.1 of PVC group bacterium. Classification (GTDB taxonomy): domain Bacteria; phylum Verrucomicrobiota; class Kiritimatiellia; order SS1-B-03-39; family PXDE01; genus PXDE01. The sequence continues at coordinate 376 of PXDE01000405.1, forward strand.
AGCTCGGGGAGCTCCTCGAAGGGCCGGAGTTCCGCAGTATAGACATTCCCGTAGCCGGTGTCGTCCGAGGTGTACACCACGTACGCGCGGTCCGGTGAGATGCGCGGGTGGACATGGGTCATCTGGACATGGGCCGAGCCCCGGTGACGGGCCAGCACGCGGGGGCCCTCGAAGGCGCCTTCGCGGAAGCGCCAGAGCAGAATGTAGGGCCGGCTCCCGGTCGGATCCCAGGGGTGGCCCCTGGTGCCGTCGCCCACGACCAGGTCGAGGTCGAGCGAATGGAAGTGATGCGAGTCGTGAGGGAACGGCGCCTCCACGATGTCGGTGTTGTCGGAACGGATCGCCCCATAGACCGGGCCGGCGGCGGTGTGGCCGTGGTAGCCGACGCGCAGGCCGTCCTCGAACCAGTATTCGTGCCCGATCCGTTCGCCCGGCGCCTGGGGCCGGATCTTCCAGCCCTTGCCGGAAACCAGATCCAGCCCCCACATCCGCTGGTCCACCCGGTCCCAGGGGCCTTCATGGCAGAAGGTGAGCAGGTGCGGCTGGGTGGGGGAGGTGTTGACGTGGCCGATCCAGGACCTCTCCTCGAAGACCACCTCGGCCCCGCCGCCGTCGGTGCGGATCCGGAGCACCTGGGACAGAGGCTTGCTCGCCCAATACGCCTCGAACCCCACGTAACCCCGCAGAAGGGCCTCGGTGCCGCCCAGTCTCTCGTAGATCGCGGTGCATACGAACTGCCCGTCAGCGGTCACGTTGGTCATGTTGAGCGACATCCCATCCGGGGCTCGGTAGAGGGGGCGCTCCTGGCCGGTGCGGAGATCCACGGCCAGGAGGTCGGGGCCCCGCCAGAAGTAGGCCTCGTCGCGCACGGGGTTGACCGAGGCGAACAGGAAGCTCGTCTCCGTCGGCTCCAGCGGCATGTCGGCGTCGGTGATCTGGGTGATTTCCCCGGTGGCCAGCTCCACCGAATACAGGTTGGTGCGGTTGTACCGATCTGATCCAAGGAGCAACCGCCGTCCTCCGTCGTACCACCCGGGATTGGTGAAGTAGAGGTGATGGCTGTGGCCGCGGTGGTTCGTCCACCGGGTCACCGGAACCCCGCTGACCGGGTCGGTGAAGGTGGTGCGCTCGGGGGGGGACACGGGGAGAGGCATGGGGGGCTCCGTAGCAATGTGGGATCGGCAAAGATTAGGGGGGGAGGTGAAGAAAGGCAATGGGGCGTCCTTCTCCCCGGCCCCCTCGCTCCGGCCTTTTCATCCATCGCCCGCATGCTATCCTCGTCGGCTGCGCATTCACCCCTCCGCTCGGGCCACGCCGGGTTGGGCGGCCCCAGGGGCCGTGGGGGGTGAGCCGTCGTTCCCGGAGCGCGGCACCGAGCACGCTCCGTCGAGAGAACCCGAACTTCGCAAGGACTGACCATGGCCGGACATAGCAAGTGGGCGAACATCAAACACCGCAAGGGGGCGGCCGACGCCAAGCGGGGCAAGGTCTTCAGCAAGATCGCCAAGGAGATCTCGGTGGCCGCCCGCATCGGCGGCGGCGATCCCGGGGCCAATCCCACCCTCCGGACCATCATCCAAAAGGCGCGGTCGGTGAACATGCCCGCCGACAACATCGACCGCGCGATCAAGAAGGGCACCGGCGAGGCCGGCGGCGAGGCCCCGATCGAAGTGTTCTACGAGGGCTACGCCCCCGGCGGCATCGCCCTCCTCGTGCAGTGCCTCACCGACAACCGCAACCGCACCGCCGCCGAGGTCCGGTTCGTGTTCAGCCGCCACAACGGCAGCCTCGGCAGCACCGGGAGCACCGCCCGGCTGTTCGATCGCAAGGGGCTCATCACCGTGGCCCGCGACGCGGTGAGCGAGGACCGGCTGATCGAGGCCTGCCTCGAGGCCGGGGCCGACGATGTCCAGACCGGCGACACCGAGTACGAGATCCACACCAGCCCGTCGGACTTCATGACGGTGGTCGACGCCCTGGCCGCGGCCGAGATCCCCATCCAGCAGTCGGAGGTGACCATGCTCCCCCTGGAGACCACGGAGGTCACCGACCGCGACGCCGCCGAGGCCCTGGTGAAGTTCATCGAGGCCCTGGAGGATCTCGACGACGTCCAGAGCGTCTACGCCGCCTTCGACCTCAACGACGAGCTGATCGCGGGGATGGAGTAGGGCCGGGCCCGCTGGACACCACCCGGGCCAGCGGGCATGGTATCTGTGGATGAACTTACCTATTGTGCGTTCCATCGGCCTACGGTTGTCATGGCGGGCGCGTCTCCTCTGGGGCGCCCTCGTTGTGGGGCCACTGGCGGCGCGGTCCGCCGAGGACGTCGGGGCCCCCGACCCCCGACCCCCGCATGACTTCGTCCGCTTCCGCGGCGGCGACCGCATGCGGGGATCCTGGCGGGGCGGGGAGGACGGCCATGTCCGCTTCCAGGCGCTGCATCAGCCCTCCGGGGCCGCCATGGACCTGGACCTGGCTTCGCTGGCCGAAATCCGTTTCGGCGCCCGCCCCGCCGCCGCCGGCGCTTCCGGCGGAACGGATCGGATCGAGATGGCCGGTGGCGGATCCCTGTCCGGGACGTTCCAGGCCCTGACCGCCGGGGAGGTGCGGTTCGACTCCGCCGCCGCAGGCCCGCTCTCGGTTCCGCGTGCCCAGGTGGCGCGGATCGTCCGGGGCGCGGACCTGGCCACGCCCCTTCTCGAAGCGCCCCCGTTCGGCGCAGGCTGGGTCCAGCAGCCCGCCGGGCAGAACCATGTCGTCGTCCGTGACGGGGCATGGGAGACCCTGGCTCCGGCCACCCTCCAGCACCAGGTGGATTTCCCCCCGCGCTACGAGATGGCCTGGGATCTGACCGTGCTGGAGGCGCCGGTCGCGTTCTACGCCCGGTTCCAGACGGCCGGCCCCGAGGCCCGTCAGCCCGGAAACTGGCTGGCCATCCACGGGAACCAGTTCACGTTGAATCAGGGGGCGGGCGGCGGAGGGGTGCGGACGGCGGGCCCAGGCTGGCAGAGCCCGCTGCCCGGTCAGATCGGCAGGGAGTTCCGGGTCACCCTCCAGGTCAGCCAGCCGGATCAGACGGTGCGGTTGCTGCTGAACCAGGAGCTTATCGGGGAACAGAAGATGGCCGTGCCGTTCTCCGACATCCAGGGCGATCAGGTGGTGCTAAGCGGCCAGGGGCGCGGGCGGTACCGGATCCGCAATTTCGTGCTCCGCCCATGGAGCGGCGCCGTGACCTCGGTCCAGGCCCGCGAAGGAAGAGCGCCGGGTCAGGATCAGATTCGTCTGGCCGATGGAAACGTGCTGTCGGGCGAGGTGGTGACGGCCGATCCGGAGGGGATCGCGTTCCGGGCCTCGTTCGGTCCGCTGACCATTCCGTGGCCGAACATCGGCTCGGTCGTGCTTCGCGGGGTCGGCGCCCGGGCTCCGGCCCGACCATCGCTGACGCGGATCGGTCTGCATCCCGCGGGCGAGCTGGCCGCCGAGGTGGTGGGGTTCGGCCCCGACTCCCTTCGGATCCGCCATCCCGCGCTGGGCGAGGTCGACCTGTCCCTGGCCGCCCTGGCCTGGATCCAGTTCCCCGAGAGGCCGGACGATGGCCGCTGATCCCGCCGGGCCGTCGGCCGTCCGTTTCCTGGGCGTCGACACCTCGCTGCGCGGAACCGGGTATGGGGTGATCGAGGCGGCCGGCAACCGCTACCGCTACGTGGAGTCGGGCCGGGTGCGCAACGCGCCGACGCTGCCGGTGGCGCTGTGCGTGACCCGCATCCACGACACGGTGCGCGACCTGATCCAGCGCACCCGTCCGGCCGCCGTGGCCATCGAGGGGGTGTTCATCGCGAAGAACGCCCGCAGCTCGCTGCGCCTGGGCGAGGCGAGGGGAGGGGTGCTGGCCGCCTGCGGGGGATGCGGGGTCGAGGTGTACGAGTATCCCCCGCGCCGGGTGAAGCAGGCCGTGGTGGGGGCCGGCGGCGCGGCCAAGGAGCAGGTGCTCCGCATGATGGTCCACCTTCTGGGCGCGCCCCCGGACATCAGCGAGGACGAGGCCGACGCCCTGGCCATCGCCCTCTGCCACGTCCAGACCCGGACCTCCATTCCCGGACTTGCCCCCAAGCCTCTCTAGCCATGCCCTATCCCGAACCCGATCCTCCCATCCGCGCCTTCCCCATCGCCTGGGTCACCTCCGGACGGAACCTCCTCCTCATTGGCGCGGACGCCATGGGGGCCGACCGCCTCCGCACGGCGCTCCAGTACGACTGGGCGGCCATCCGCGTCGTGGGAACGCCGGTGGACGACGCGGTGCGGCGCCTGGCCTCCGACCCGCGGGTCGACCTCCATGCGCGCGAGGTCACCAGAGCCGACGTGGGCTGGGCTCAGATGGTGATCGAGTCGACCACGGACGCGGACCTTGGCCGCCGCGTGGGCGGATGGGCCCGGGCGGCCGGGGTGCCGGCGAGCACCATGGACAAGCCGGACACCTGCGACTTCTACTACACCTCCCTGATCCGCCGCGGGCCCATGGTGATCTCCATCAGCTCGGGGGGGGCCAGCCCGGCCATCATCGCCCGCCTGCGCAAGCATCTCGAAGCGCTCGTCGGCTGCGGCTGGTGCAAGGCGGCCAACCTGCTGGCCTCGTTGCGGACTCGGCTCCCCAACTGCCCCGAGCGCAGCCAGCTCCTCAAGGATCTGGCCGCCGATCCCAACCTGCCCGGCTTGATCGACCGCGACAACGACACCGAACTCGGAGCCTGGATCGAGGCCGGAGAGCGGGCGTTCCGCGAGGAGCGTCCGGAATGAACGCCTCCTGGCGGTTCGCCGCTCCCCCCGGCTTCCCCGCTCGCCTCGCCGCCGATCTGGCCCGGGCACTCGGGGACAAGGGATGCGTCCATGGTTCCGTACCGACAGGGACCGATGCCAGGAATCAGGGACTGACCCCTCTTCCCGTCCAATCCCTGGACGAGGTCGTCCAAGGTCTGGACGGGGGCGCGTTCGAGGTCGCGGGATGGCCCGCGCAGGATCTGGGCCGCCGGCCCGGGCGGGTGGCGGTGGCCGCGCTCACTGCCACGGACATCGGGACATGGACCGACGAGGCGCCCGCGCCGGGCACCGGCCGCTGGGCCCTGCTGACCCGGGCCGACGCGGCGGAGCGGCGGGCCGCCCTGCGGGCGCTGGATATCCGGGAGCGCTGCGGGCTGGTGGCCCTGATCGGCTGTCCGGCCGATCCCGGGCTGATCTCCGTGCGGGCCCGACGCTATCTGGAGCTCGCGGACGTGGTGTTTCATGACCGCAACCTCCCCCCGTCCGTGGTCCATGAACTCGGCGACCGGGCCACGGACGTGGGCAAGGAAGGGTGGGGGGAGCAGACCTCCACCGCCGAGATCCATCGCCGCCTGCTCGAAGCCTCGGAGGCGGGCAAGCTGGTGGTGCGGCTGCACGGGGGCGATCCGCTGATCTTCGGCCACCTCGAGGAGCACCTCCAGTTTCTGAGGGCATGGCAGATCCCCTGCGACCTCGTGCCCGCGCTGACGGCGGCCCAGATCGCGGCCGCCCATGGATTCACCGCGCTCACCCGCCGCGACGCGGTGCGTCGGCTGGTGGTGATGTCCGGGCACGACGCGGATCGGGCGGACGCGCTGCCACCTCCGCCGCCCGAGGGCCATGGCCTGGCCGTGTATATGCCCACGCGGGGGGCGCCCGCACTGGCCCGCAGGCTGGCGGAGGCGGGGTGGCCGCCGACCACTCCGGTCCTGGCCGCTCAACGGCTGGGGGAAGACGAAGAGCATCTGGACCCGCTGACCCTGGCGGATCTGGAGACGGCAGAACTGGAACGCCCGGCCGTCCTCCTGGTCGGGCATCGTCCGCTGGCGGAACCTCCCTATACCCTGTTCGTGGGCACCGGAGCGGAGCGGTTCCTGCGCTGGGGGCCGCTGATCGAGTTCCCGGTGGTGGATCTCATGGACGAGCCGGCGGACGGACGTCGCAAGGCGGTGGGCGAAGCGTGGGCGGACGCGGTGGGCGTGATCTTCACCAGCCAGCGCTCCGTTGCCGCCTTTCTGTCCAGCCTGCCGTCGGAGCGGGATCTCCGGGACTTGCACGGAAAGGCCCTGCTGACCGTCGGCCTGTCGGCGGAGCGGGCCCTGGCCCAGGCCGGCCTCCGGGCTGATGGCCAGGCGAGGTCCGACGGATCGGTGGGATGGGCGGGGCGGCCGCGCCCCGGGGTCTATCTGTATGCGGGGTCGGACCAGCCGCCGGAAGCCCGACGGGAGCGCGGCTGGGCAGGGGAGGGGGTGCGCATACGACCCCTCGTGCTGTACCGCAATCAGCCGACCCCGGAGCGCGCGCTGCCCCGGCGTCCGTTTCGGCGCGTGCTGTTCACCAGTTCCCGGCAGGTCGAGGTGTACTTCGACCGCTATCCGGAGGAGGCCGGGGCGGAACGCGAGTGGCTCTGCGTCGGCCCCTCCACCCGGCGTGCCCTTGAGGTCCGGGGGCTGCATGGGCGAGAGGTGGGGGTGGGCGTGGTCCGTGACCTACCCTGAACGCCGGGTTCAGCCGGATGAGGGGTGAGACGGCGGGCGCGATACGGGGTACGGGATGCGCGATACGGGATGCGCGATACGGGATGCGGGATACGGGATGCGCGATACGGGATGCGCGATACGTGATGCGGGATACGGGATGCATGCTAGGATCTCGCTGTTCCCGCAGGGCGCATGCGCGTCAACCTTACGCGGCGTGTGCCCTCCCATTGAATCGCCCCTTCAGGGCTCCTGACCATATAAAACGCTGATCCCCAGGGCTTTCGCCCTGGGCTGATCTGAGTCGCCCCTTCGGGGCTCTGCTTCGGCCGTCTAGCCCTGTGCGACCCCAAACCCCGGAGGGGCGATTCAGTCCAGCCGGGGCCGCGAGGCCCAGGAACCCGGTTTCTCGAACGTTCGGAGCCCTGACGGGGCGATTCCGTGGGAGCACCACCCATGCACGCGGGCTTGGGTTGGCGCGAAAACGCAGGGCAGAACGAGGGCGCAAATGTAGTGCCTGGCTGGAGGAAGGCCTTACCATGGCTTCTCTTCCGCCCAGGCTGGCTGGTTCCATGCGCGGTCCGCTGTCAAAGACAGCGGACTACTGGGCGGCGCGCATCCGGTCATTCGCATCCCCCGCTTCCCATCGTCAGCGCGGTCTGCTAGGATACCCATCACACGCGAGCGGACGTGTGGCGTGTACATCGATGGAGGCGTTCCTGTGGGCGACATGTTTCTTGGCCTGGATTCCAGCACCCAGAGCCTGAGCGCGGTTCTGATCGACCTGGCCTCGCGGACGGTGGTCGGCACCGGCGCGGTGGGGTTCGACGAGGATCTTCCTTCCTATGGCACCACGAACGGGGTGGTCCGCGATCCGGACGATCCGGGGACCGTGCACGGCCACCCGAAGCAGTGGCTCGACGCGCTCGATCTCCTGTTCGTCCGCCTGCGCGACCAGGGCGCGCCGCTGGGGGAGATCCGGGCCATCTCCGGGTCGGGTCAGCAGCACGGCTCGGTCTATCTGCGCCATGGTATCGAGGAGCGGCTGGCCGCCCTCGACCCGGCCAAGGGTCTGGCCGCGAACCTGGACGGCGTGTTTTCGCGGGCCACTGCCCCGGTCTGGATGGACTCCTCCACCTCGGCCCAGTGCGCGGAGATCGCGGAGGCCATGGGCGGCCCGCTGGCGGTGGCCGAGGCCACGGGATCGGTGCCCTTCGAGCGGTTCACCGGGCCCCAGATCCGGAAGTTCAGCCAGCAGGAACCCGAGGCCTATCGGGAGACCGCGCGGATCGCGCTGGTGAGCTCCTTCATGGCCTCGGTCCTGGCCGGACGGCTGGCCCCCATCGATCCCGGCGACGGGGCGGGGATGAACCTGATGGACATCCGCACCCGCGACTGGCACCCCGAGGCCCTGGCCGCGACGGCGCCGGACCTCCAGGCCCGGCTGCCCCGCCTGGCCCCGTCGTGGACGGTGGTGGATCGCGTCCACCGCTACTTCGCGGTGAAGCACGGGGTGAACCCCGACGCCCGGGTGGTGGCGTGGTCTGGCGACAACCCGTGCAGCGTGATCGGCCTGGGCCTGGTCGAGCCCGGCATGACCGCCATCAGCCTGGGCACCAGCGACCCCTGCTTCGGGACCATGGCCGAGTGCCGGACCGATCCCCGGGGCGAGGGCCATGTGTTCGGGTCGCCCACCGGCGACTACATGACCCTGATCTGCTTCAAGAACGGATCTCTGGCCCGGGAGCGGGTGCGGGACGCCTACGGACTGGACTGGGCGGGCTTCTCGGCCGCCCTTCACGACACCCCGCCCGGTAACGAGGGGCGGCTGATGCTGCCCTGGTTCGAGCCGGAGATCGTGCCCAAGGTGCTGAGGCCGGGCGTACACCGATTCGATCTCGACGAGGCCGACGCGGCCGCCAACTGCCGGGCGGTGGTGGAAGGGCAGATGATGGCCATGCGCAACCATTCCGAGTGGATGGGGGCGCGGCCCCAGCGCGTGTTCGCCACCGGCGGCGCCTCGGCCAACCCGGAGATCCTGCAGGTGATGGCGGATGTGATGGGCTGCCCGGTCCACCGGTTCGAGGTGTCGAACAGCGCCGCCCTGGGCGCGGCTCTGCGGGCCGCCCACGCGCACTTCCTGGCCGAGGGGACGGAGCGGCCCTGGCCCGGGGTGGTGGCGGGATTCACCGATCCGGTGCCCGGCAGCGAGATCCGGCCCCGGCCCGAGGCGACACAGGTGTACGACTACCTGGTGATGAAGCACGCCCAGTTCGAGCGCGACACCCTGGCCAGGCTGGGGGACTGAGGGCGGCTGCGTGGCTGCGCCCGCCAAGGGTGTGGCCTAGGATCTGCCTCTACGCGGGAACCCGCACGTTCTCATAGAGGAACTCGGGGGCAAGGTCGGCGCCATTGGGCCAGCACAAGGTGTGGAACTCCGGGTGTACCGTAACCGCCCTGAACAAGGACGGATCCCGCAGGGGCTCGAACAGTTCGCCGTAGAGTTCGTCCTTCAGATCCACATCCCCCTCCGTTCCGTCCGCGAAGCGGATATGGATGATGTAGTCGCGTGCATATCGGGCTTCGATGACCTTCGGAATCATGAGTCTACTCCAACACAATCCCCAGGAACCTGGAATGCTCGTGCATCGATGAACAATCGGCCAGGAAGTACGACGTATCAACCTGGATCCGGCAGTTGACGGGCATGCATTCGTGCAAGCTGCGGCTGAACAGCAGATTCCGCATGGACATGGTCGCACCCGATGGGTGAGGGCTGAAGGATGGCCGTGGGCGAGACGACACGGATGCTGCGACCCCTCCGGGGTCGGACGGTGAGGGGGACGGGTTCCGGGGGTGTCGCGTGGCTCGACCCCCGGCTAATCGCTTCGACCCCTCCGGGGTCGCATGGGGCCCAGCCACCCCGGAGGGGTACCAGCCATTAGCCGGGGGTAAGCGGAGCGACACCCCCGGATCCCGAGCCCCAGAATGGGACCGACCCCGGAGGGGTCGCAGCAGGTCCGGTCTGTGGAAACTGCCTGATCTAGGATCAAGTGCGGATTGTGGTTCCCTGCACGGGTCGGTCCGGATCGTGCCGGGCCATGCGGCCAAAGACCACCTCAGATGTCTTGGCGGCTTCGGCGACGGGACGGACCCCGATTTCCGGCCTGTACGCGGGCGGGAAATCACGTAAAAGGGGCGGACCATGCGCAAGCTCCACACCTTCGACTCCCCGGATCGTGCCCACCGCTTCCGTGACGTGCTGGAAGTGGCGGGGATCGCGTCCGAGGTGGAGACCGACGAAGAGGGCGCGGAACTCTGGGTGGAGGACGACCGCGACCTGGAAAGGGCGGAAGCGGAGCTGAAGGCGTTCCTGGAGGATCCCGACCAGGACCGGTTTCAGAACGCGGGCCGCGCGGCGGAGCGGGCGCGGCGCAAGCGGGCCCGGGAGGACACCGCGGGCCGCCGGCGCGTGGTGGACGCCCGGACGGCGGCGGTGGGGCGGAGCGCCCGCGCGGGGGGCGTGGGGATGGCCACCCTGGTGCTGATCGCCGTCTGCCTGATGACCTTCGGCCTGCTCTACCTGACCGGCCGCAACGCCTATCCCCAGGCCCTGTTCATCCAGGAGTTCGAAAACGAATTCGGCCTGCCCCTGCCGCACCGCCCGTTCCTGGCCGATGTCCGGCAGGGCCAGGTGTGGCGGCTGTTCACCCCGATGTTCCTTCATTTCGGAATGCTGCATCTGATCTTCAACATGTGGTGGCTCAAGGAACTCGGCACCATGATCGAGACCCGCGAGTCCCTGGGGCGGCTGGTTCTGCTGGTGGCGGTGAGCGCGGGGATCTCGAACCTGGCCCAATACGCCTGGGCGGGGCCGAATTTCGGCGGCATGTCCGGGGTGGTGTACGCCCTGCTCGGCTACATCTGGGCCAAGAGCCGGTTCGAGCCGGGCTCGCATCTGGCCCTAGCCAGGGAGACGCTGATGATCATGATGATCTGGCTGTTCGTGTGCATGATCCCCGGCTTCATGAACATCGCCAACGCGGCCCACGTGGCGGGCCTGGTGTCCGGCGGTCTGCTGGGCTGGGTCGGGGCGGGGGGCTGGCGGCGCTGGGGGCGTCCCCGGCTGGGGGGATGACCATGCCGCACACCCTGCTCAACCTCGCGGAGGCGGCGGAGTACCTGCACATCGTGGTGGAGGATCTGCTGACCCTGGTCCGCGACAAGGAGATCCCCTTCGAGCTGCCGGGGGGGCGGGTGATGTTCCGCCGGGGCGAGCTGGACACCTGGGCCTCGCGGCGGATTCTGGGGCTGGAGGAGAAGGATCTGGATCAGTACCACCGCCGGTCCTGGGCGCGGTCTCACGACCTCTCGCGGGAGCATGCGATCGTGACGGAACTCACCCGGCCCGGATTCGTCGAGGCCGAGATCCGCTCCCGGACCAAGCCCAAGCTCATCCGGGAGATGGTCGACCTGGCCGCCGCCACCGACCTGCTCTACGACGCGCCGGGCCTGCTCGAAGGACTGATGCAGCGCGAGGAACTGGCCTCGACCGGGTTCCCGCGCGGCGTGGCCATCCTGCATCCCCGGCACCACCTCCCGTTCCTGTGCGAGGACTCCTTCGTGATTCTGGCCCGGGCGCCCCATCCCATTCCCTTCGGCGCCCCGGACGGGTCCATGACCGACATCTTCTTCCTCCTGTGCAGTCAGGATGACCGCCTCCACCTCCACGTGCTGGCCCGCATCTGCATGCTGTGTCAGGGAACCGACCTGCTCGACGAGCTGCGGGAGGCCGCCGACGCCGAGGCCATGCGGGACGTCCTGGTCCGGGAGGAGGCGGGTCTGATCGAGCGGCTGGTGCGGAAGGGGAGGGGGCCGGGAGCGTGACCGGTGGTCAGGTGGAATCCCCGATCCGGGCGAGGTCGGCGGCGTGGTCGAGGGCGGAGTGGCGGGTGAGGTCGAGGCCGATGGGGGTGAGGGTGACCCAGCCCTCCTCCACCAGGGCCACGTCGCTGTCCCGGTCGGTGTCGAGGTACTCCAGATCCCCGTCCATCCAGTAGTAGGCGTTGCCCCGGGGATCCTCGCGCTTCTCGAAGCGCTCGATGAACCGCGAACGGCCCATGCGGGCGGGGCGGAGGCCGCGGATCTCGCTCCAGGGCCGGTTGGGGATGTTGACGCTGAGCACGGTGTCCGGGGGAAGTCCGAGGTCGAGCAGGCGGCGGGTGACGCCGCGGGCCACCCGGATGGCGGTGTCCCAGTGGGGATCGGTGAAGGTGCAGAGGGAGAAGGCCACCGAGGGGAAGCCGAGGATGGTCCCTTCGCTGGCCGCCGAGACAGTGCCCGAGTAAAGGCAACTGATGCCGGTGTTGGGGCCGAGGTTGATCCCGCTGACCACCAGGTCCGGCGGACCGGGCAGGAGATCGCCCACGGCCAGCTTCACGCAGTCGGCCGGCGTGCCGACCACGGCATGCCCGATGAACTCCCCGTCCTTGGTCACCTCCTTGACCTTGAGGGGATCGAACAGGGTGATGGCATGCCCGACCGCGCTCTGCTCCGCGTTGGGGGCCACCACGTGCAGATCGCCAAATCCTCGGAGCGCCTCGCGGAGGTGCCGGAGGCCCGGGGCATGGATGCCGTCATCGTTGGAGAGAAGGATGCGCATGGGGGAAATCTGGCAGAGCGGGCGGGCGGGAACAAGCGCGGGCTCCCAAATCCGCACGCAAGCCGAGCCC
>PXDE01000117.1 GCA_003566475.1 PVC group bacterium
GCCTCCCGGCCGGCGGCCCGATGCCGGCCGGGCCGGAGCGCCGTCATTCAGGCCAAACACCCCCCGGCCGACCCTCCGGAACGTGGACGCCTCGCCGTGCCTCTTGATGTCCACGGCGAGCCGGGCGTTCACGGTGGCCTCCGGCGTCTTCCCCTCCGTGTGCCATTTCCCCGTCCGGAGCATCCTCGAGGTGATCTCCAGGTAGTGAAGCGGCTCCCCGGCCTCTTCGAGCACCTTCCGCGCAGCCTCCAGTACCTTCATCCTCGCGCTCCTGGTCCGTGTACGGCTTTGGCTCCGCGCAGTATGCGCCACGGGCCACTCGCGCCCAAGCCAGAATCCTGATCAGCAGTTACGAGGGGTCGTCCAGCTCCCACTCGATGAAGAGCTCGACCGATTCCGGGCGGTCGCGGAGGAGGGCGGTGATGTCGTCGGGGGCGAGGAGGGCGGAGCGGCGGTCGGGGGCGACGGTCCAGCCTCGCGCGCCGGTGATCCGGCCCAGGGTCACGACGACCCTCGTCTCGGAGAAGGCGTTGGCGCGGTCCGCCTGGATCCGCTCCGGGGTCCGGGGCTCCTCGTCGGGCGGACGGAAGCCGTCGGGCAGGTGGAGGGTTGTAGTCAGCCGCCGGACGGGGCCGTCCGACGTGAAGCGGGTGCGCACCCGGATCTCGCCGTCGTCTTCCCCCGTCGAACCGTAGCGTTCGAGGGTCGCCGCGTCAGGCAGGGCCGCCGTGATAAGGGTGGTGTAGGGCGGATCCTTCCGCACCCATCGGGCCTCGGTCACCTCGCCGCCCGCCCGCGTGATCCGTTCGAAATCCCCGGAGGTGCGGGCGTCGAACGCCACGGCGTATTGTTGCAGCGCCTCCTCGCCCTTCGGCCCCTCCTCGGTGGCCCGGATGTTGGTGTGGAAGACGACCAGATCGGCCGACCCGTCCGGCCGCACCGTCAGCGTGACCACCTCGTCACGCACGACGCAGCCCGCGAGCAGCAGCGCCGGCATCAGCCCGGCGGCGATGATTCCGCGCATCGTCATGGCCCTTTCCACACCTTCACCGATGATACCGGAGAGTCAAGGGCGCTACTTCTCCCTGACGAACACACACGTACGCGCTTCCGGGCTCGCCCGGCACCCAAGCCGGAGCCATGGCAATGGAACCGCGAATGAACCCAGCGAGGCCACCGGGCGCAACCAAACGAACCACAGAGGTCGCGGAGGTTACGGAGGTTCGCAGAGGGGGGAGTTGGGATGGTGGAAAATTTGCGCGGACGGGCAAAGTTCTCTGGGATCGTAGTGCGGATGAACGCGAATGGGGATCAGGTGAAACAAGGCCCCTGGAGGCCGGCCTCACCGGGTTCGTCCCTGCCCGTCTGCCCGTTCCCATGAGGTCAGCCCAGGCTTCGCGCAGACGCTTCGCCCCGGCACGCAGGAATGGCCGACCTACCGCCCCATGAACATCGCCGCGCATCCTCCAGCCATGAGGAGGAAGACGACAAAGGCGATGGCGGTGAGGATGAGAGCGGCGGGGATCGAGGCGAGGGTCCACTTGATCATGAACACGACCATGGACCCGAACCGCATCCGGATGTCGGTGATGACCACCTCCGTCGGGTGGGACACCGGGGGCTGGGCCCAGGAGGATGGCGCCGCCGGTGGTGGCGTGGGCGCAGCGGCGGCGGGGGCGCCCACCCGGAACTTCCGCTTGGGCGGGGCGGGCGGGGGGGCGGCTTCGATGAGGAACGTTCTGCCGCAGGAAGGGCAGTCGGCGTTCTCGCCCACGGCGTCGGAAGGCGCCTGCGCCTTCTCGCCACAATGGGGGCACGTGATCGTGATCTCAGCCATCGCATGGTTCTCCCGGAGCGGCCCGGTCACCGACAGGGGCCTGAGGCCGCCCATGACCCGGAGCCTACGCCGACCGGGGTAGGTGTCGAGAGCGGATCGGAGGGCGCGACCACTCTTGACCGGTGCTATGACACACAAGACCCGCGCATCCGGCTCAGGGCTGGGATAGGGTATGGATGCTTCAGGAGCGCGGGGGCGGCCGGGTGGTCGGGCCCGCCACCAACCGAGGTTCTCTGGAGAGTGCCCGCGGTGGTCTGGCACGCGGCCGGCGCGAGGCCGGCAAACCCGAAACTCTCCGGGCGGGCCCTTGGGGCCGTCCGGGACAACCGGAGGCACCGAGATGAGCGCACCGAAGCGTCACCTGCTGGGCCCGCTGGACCCCGACGACAAGGCGGCGGTCCGGGCGGCGGCCCGGAAGCTGGCCAAGGCCCTGATCGCGGACGCGAAGCGGCGGAAGGAGGAGGAAGGCGGAAACGGGAAGGCGGAAACCTGAAGGCGGAAACCTGAAGGCTGAAACCTGAAGGCTGAAACCGGAAGGCGGAAACCTGAAGGCTGAAACCGGAAGGCTGAAACCGGAAGGCTGAAACCTGAAACCTGAAGGGAGAGGGGATCAGGAGGGCGGGGAGGGCGGGCTCGGACCCGGCTTCGCGAAGACGCTTCGCCGCGGCAGGCCCGGCTTCGCGAAGACGCTTCGCCGCAGCAGGCCCATCGGACGCCTACCCATCCCGCATCCAGTATCGCGCACCGCCCGTGTCTCACCTCTTATCCGGCGGAACCCCGCCGGCGGCCGTCACTGCTGTGAGACACGGCTCTGTCGTAGGTCCGGCTTGTAGCCGGACTCCGGGCGCGTGTGTGTCCAGCTACAAGCCGGACCTACGTCAGCCGCGCCCACACCGGCAGGGTCTCTTTGCCTCCATCCCGCTGGCCCAGCGGTCCAGCGGCGGCGACTGCTCTGAGACACCAACGCACGCTGTCCCCCTCAAACCACGGCTGGCCAACGGGATGTCCC
>PXDE01000056.1 GCA_003566475.1 PVC group bacterium
CGGGGCGCCGAAGGCGTCTCCGGCGGCCCCTCGCAGCCCCGCCGCCGCGCCGACGGCGCCGGCCCCCCTCCCCGGACCCCAGCCGGTGCTGCCCGGGCTCGCCCCGGTCGCCCGTCGCCCCGCCCGCGTGGCCCCGAAGGCGCGGGCCCCGATGGGGCGGTTCTTGCAGTTGAACGGAGTGCTCGACGGCGCCGTGGCCGAACCGCGGCCCTGGCTGCGGCTGCCCCCCTGGGGGCGGACCGAGCACCGGGCGACCGCCCGGTTCACCGCCCCCATGGTGATGGGGGGGCGGGTGGAGTGTCCCTGACCCATGGATCGACCGCGCCGGAGACCCCCCATGTCCCGGTGCTGAAGGAGGAGACGGTGAACCTGCTGGCCCTGGCCGAAGGCGCGACGGTGGTGGACGGCACCCTGGGTGCCGGCGGCCACGCCGAGGCCCTGCTGGACCGGATGGGCGGGACCGGCCGCCTGCTCGGGCTCGACCGGGACGCGGTCGCCCTGACCGAGGCGAGCCGTCGGCTGGCCCGGTTCGGGAACCGGGCGGTGCTCCGGCAGGCCACCTTCGACGCCATGGAGGCCGAGGCCCGGGCGCTGGGCTGGACCGCGGTGGACGGGGTGCTGCTCGATCTGGGCTGCTCGTCCATGCAACTGGACGACGCCGGACGGGGATTCAGCTTCGCCCAGGACGGGCCGCTGGACATGCGGATGGGATCCGGGACCGGGCCCACGGCGGCCGACATCGTCAACCAGTGGCCGGAGGCCGACCTGGCGGATCTGTTCGCCCGGCTGGGCGAGGAGCCGGAGGCGCGGCGGATCGCGGCCGCCCTGACGGACCGCCGCGCCCGGGCGCCCTTCCGGCGCACCCTGGACCTGGCCGACACGGTGCGGGCGGCCAGGCGCCGGCCGGCGGGCCGGATCCATCCGGCCACCCACGTGTTCCGGGCGCTGCGCATGGCCGTGAACGACGAGCTGGGCCAGGCCGAGGCGGGCATGGAGGCGGGGCTGCGGCTGCTCCGTCCCGGCGGACGCCTGGCCGTGATCACCTTCCATAGCATCGAGGACCGGCTGGTGAAGCGTCGCCTGCGGGCCCACGAGCGGCGCGAGGTCGGACGCCCCGAAGGCGGGGTGCGCACGGAGGGCGAGCGGCCCTTCGTGCGGAGGGTCACCCGCAAGCCGGTGGCCCCGGGAGCGGAGGAGTCCCGGCGCAACCCGAGGGCCCGGTCGGCAAGATTGAGAGTGGTGGAGAAGGAGATGGAACCATGAGCAGGAAGGCGCGCAAGAACCGGATGAACGAGGACCGGGGGCTGGCCCTGCCCGCCCCGCTGACCGCCCTGCTGGCGGTGGTGGCGCTGGCCGGCGTGTTCGTGGTGTGGCTGTCCAGCCGCTGCGAGAACCTCGACCAGGCCATTCGCGAGATGCAGGTGAAATACGAACATCTGGAGCAGATGGCCCGGCAGGAGGAGTACAAGCTGACCCTGATGCAGAGCCCGCAGAACCTGCAGGCGCTGCTGGACCGGCACGGCCTGCCCATGGTGTGGCCGGACGAGCGGAACATCATCCGGGTGGACACCCATCTCTACCGGCAGTTCGCCCGCCGGCCCGACGACATCCCCGACCTCGAGCTCGCGTTCCGCCCCGAGGGCGGGACGGGGGACGTCCCCCGTTAGCGCCCGATGATCCACGAGCGCTACTTCGGACGCGGATTCCTGGTGGTATCCGCGTCGCTCGTGGTGTGGGGGGCGCTTGGGGCCAAGCTGTTCTCCCTGCACCTCGGCGACAACGAGGATCTGCGCGAGCGGGCGCGGCGGATGCACCAGGTGCAGCGGGAGGTCAAGGCCCCCCGGGGCCGGATCACCGACCGCACGGGCACCATTCTGGCCATGGATCTGGTCACCCAGGACGTGATCGCCGACCCCATGGTGATCCAGGACCGGGGCCAGGTCCCGTTCGTGAGCTTCCACGCGGCCCGCCTGCTGGACCTGGACCGCGCCGCGCTGGACAGCCGGCTTAGCCGTCCCGGGCGGCGGTTCGAGTACGTGAGCCGCCACGTGCCCCGGGACCGGGCGGAGATGGTGCGGGATCTGGATCTGGTGGGGCTCCGGTTCGAGCCTCAGCTCACCCGGCACTATCCCCTCGGCCACCTGGCCAGCCACGTGGTGGGGTTCACCAACCTCGAGGGCGTGGGCAGCCTGGGCGTCGAGCAGGCGCTGGACCCCCGGCTGCGGCCGGTGTCGGGCCTGGTGCATCTGATCCGGGACGGGCGGGGGCGCGAGGTGCCCGGCCAGCGGCTGGTCAACCTGCCGGAACGGTCCGGGGCCAGCGTGGAGCTGACCCTCGACGCCACCATCCAGCACATGGTGGAGCAGGCTCTGGACCGGGGGATGGAGGACTTCAACGCCAGGGGGGCCTGGGCGGTGGTGCTCTCGGTGCGCACCGGGGAGGTGCTGGCCATGGCCAGCCGGCCCGGGTTCGACCTCAACCGCTTCCGCGCCTCCTCGCCCGAGGAGCGCATGAACCGGGTGATCGGCTACACCTACGAGCCGGGATCGACGTTCAAGGCGGCCACCCTCGCCCTCGCGCTCGACCATGGCGTGGTGCGTCCCGATGATGTATTCTTCTGCGAGCATGGCCGCTGGTTCTACGGGGGGCGCTCTCTGCGCGACTACAGCCCGCATGGAGACCTCACGGTGGCCGACATCATCCAGAAATCGAGCAACATCGGGACGGCCAAGGTGCTGTTGCGTCTCGGCCCGGAGCGGCTGTACCAGGGCCTGCTGGGCTTCGGCGTGGCCCGGCCCACCGGGATCCGCCTGCCCGCCGAGGAGTCCGGGGTGCTCGCCCCGCCCGCCGGCTGGTCGGGCATCAGCCTCACCCGCATCGCCATCGGCCACGAGACCACCGTCACCGCCCTGCAGATCGCCACCATGATGAACGCCATCGCCAACGACGGGCTGGTCGTGCGCCCCCAGATCCTCCGCCGGGTGGTGGACGACGCCGGCCGCGAGCTGGAGCGCTTCGAGCCGGAGCTGGCCGGCCGGGCCATCCGGCCCGACACCGCCGCCCTGATGCGCCACCTCCTGGCCCGGGTGACCGAGCCCGGGGGCACCGCGACCCGGGCCCGGGTGCCCGGCTACCGGGTGGCCGGCAAGACCGGCACCGCGCAGAAGGTGATCGACGGGCGCTATTCGGACCGGCTCAACATCGCCTCGTTCGTGGGGTTCCTGCCCGTGGACCGGCCGGAAGTGACCATCGCGGTGGTGCTGGACGAGCCGGGTCCGGTCCACCGCACCGGCGGCCGGGTGGCCGCCCCGCTGTTCGCCCAGATCGCGGAGCCGCTGATGCGGTATCTGGACGTGGTGCCGGACCCGGAGCCGGCGACGGCGTCCGCGCGGGCCGTCCGTCCGCCCGGGGCGGGGTGGTGACCATGGGCGATCCGGCGGAGCGGCGTCCTCCCCTCAGGGACATCCTGGCCGGGCTGAAGGTCCGCTCGGTCACGGGTCCGCTGCCCCGTCTGGTCACCGGGGTGGTCGCGGATTCCCGGCGCGTCCGGGGCGGCGACCTGTTCGTGGCCGTTCCGGGGCGGCGCGTCGATGGCGGGGTCTATGCCGACGAGGCGGTGAAGCGGGGCGCGGTGGCGGTGGTGGCCGAGGGCTGGCTTCCCCTGGACCGGTCGGTGGCCCTGATCCAGGTTCCCGACGCCCGCGAGGCCCTGGCCCGGCTGGCCGCCGCCGTGGCCGGTCATCCCGCCCACGGCATGCGGATGATCGGCATCACCGGCACCAAGGGCAAGACCACCACCTCCTTCCTGATCCACCACGTCTTGCAGGCGGCGGGGCACAAGGCGGGACTCATCGGCACCGTGCACGCCCGCTACGGCGCCCGCATCCTGCCCGCGATCCTCACCACGCCCGACGCCGCCGACCTCCATCCGCTGCTCGCCGACATGCGGCGCGAGGGATGCACGCATGTGGTGATGGAGGTCTCCGCCCACGCCCTCGATCAGAAGCGGGTGCTGGGCATCCGGTTCGAGCAGACCCTGTTCACCAACCTCGGGCTCGACCATCTCGACTATTTCCCCTCCCCGCAGGCCTATTACGAGGCCAAGCGCAGCCTGCTGATCCAGGCCGGGCGCCGGGGCACCCATACCCGCATCATCAATCGCGACGACGTGTGGGGCCGCAAGCTGGCCGAGGAGACCCGCGACTACGGCATCGGCCTGGAATACGGCCTGGAGGGCGGGGAAGTGCGGGCGCGGGAGATCGAGCCCACCCGGGAGGGGGTCTCGTTTCTGGTCACCACGCCCTGGGGCGGAACCCGGATGCGGCTGCCCCTTCTGGGGCGCCACAATGTGAGCAACGCGCTGGCCGCCATCGCCTCGCTGGGAGCCCTGAACCTCGACCTCGAGACGATCCGCCAGGCCCTGGCCGACGTTCCCGGGGTGCCGGGCCGCCTGGAGCGGGTCGCGTCCGAAGGCGGCGTCGAGGTGATGGTGGACTATGCCCATACCGAGGACGCGCTCGCCTCGGCCCTCGAGGCCGCCCGCACGTCCACCGACGGACGGCTCATTCTGGTGGTCGGCTGCGGCGGCGACCGGTTCCGGGAGAAGCGGGGCCCCATGGGCCGGGCGGCCGCCGAGGGGTCCGATCTGGCCGTGCTCACCAGTGACAATCCCCGCACCGAGGATCCCATGGCCATCCTGCGCGACATGAAGGCCGGGGTGCCGGAGGGCGCCGCCATCGAGATCATCCCCGACCGGCGCGAGGCCATCGCCTTCGCCCTCCGGGCCGCCCGGCCCGGCGACACCGTGCTCATCGCGGGCAAGGGCCACGAGACCGTGCAGATCATCGGCAACACCGCGGCGCCCTTCGACGACCGGGAGGTCGCCCGGGATCTGCTCCGGGAGACCCGGCCATGAACACCTGGTCGCCCGGCGACCTCGACACCTGGACGGGCGGCGTCTGGGACGGCGCCCCCCCCCGCCGGGCGGGGCCGCTGAGCACCGACACCCGGACGCTGCCCCCCGGCGCCCTGTTCCTGGCCCTGCGGGGCGAACGGTTTGACGGGCACGCCTTCGTCGAGGCGGCGGAACGGGCGGGGGCGGCCGCCGCCATCGTGGAACGGCCGCGGGAGGCCCTGCCCCAGCGGCCCGGGCTGCCGCTGCTCCGGGTCGCCGACACCCGGACCGCCCTCGCCGCCCTCGCGGCGGGCTGGCGGGCCCGGCTGGCCGCCAGGGTGGCGGGCATCACGGGGACGGTGGGCAAGTCGTCCACCAAGGACATGCTGGCCGCCATCCTGGCCCGCCGGTTCCGGACCCACGCCACCGCCGGCAACCTCAACAACGACCTCGGGGTTCCCCGAACCCTGCTCGACGCCCCCCCCGACACCGAGCGGATGGTGGTGGAGATGGGCATGAACCGTCCCGGCGAGATCGCCGCCCTGGCCCGCCTGGCCGATCCCGCGCTCGGGCTGATCACCCGGGTCGGGGCGGGCCATACCGAGGCGTTCGGGACCGAACGGGCGGTGGCGGTCGAGAAGGCCTCGCTGTTCGCCGCGCTGCCGGCGGCGGGAACGGCGGTGACCTGGCGGGATCAGCCGTGGTTCCCGGTGCTCGCCGAAGCCGCCCCGGGACGGCTGGTGACCTGCGGGTTCCATCCCGGAGCGGACTGGGTGGGCGAGGCCGCCGACCCCGCCGCCGGAACCTGCCGGTTTCGCGAGACCGCCTCCGGAGTGGAGATCCCGGTGCGGCTGCCCCGGCCGGGACGGCACCTCCTGGAGAACGCCATGCTCGCGGCGGCGGCCGCCCGGGAGCTGGGGGCCGCGCCGGAGGACGTCGCCGAGGGCCTGGCCGGGTGGCGGCCCCTGGCCATGCGGGGCGACCTCCGCGAGATCGGGGGCGTGCGCTTCCTGGACGACGCCTACAACGCCAACCCCGAAAGCATGCGGGCGGCCCTCGACCTCCTGATGGCCACCGCGCCCCCGGAGCGGGCCTGGCTGGTCCTCGGCGGCATGCGCGAGCTGGGGGCCCTGTCCGAGACCGCGCACCACGAGCTGGGGCGCCGGGTGGCGGAGAACCCCTGGGCCGGGCTGGTGGCCGTGGGCCATCTCGGGCGGGGCATCGCCGAGGGCGCCCTCGCGGGAGGCCTGCCGTCCCCCCGCGTGGCCCGGGCCGAAACCCCGGCCGCCGCCGCCGCCTGGCTGGCCCCCCGGGTGCGCCCGGGCGACACCGTCCTGCTCAAGGCCTCCCGGGGCGAGCGCCTGGAGCGGCTGCTGGACGCGTGGCCCTGTTCCGAAGCCACCGTGGCCGGGCCCGTCTGAACCATGTTCTACCACCTCTACGAACTCCGCGGCCTCCACCAGGTCTTCAACCTGTTTCAGTACATCACCTTCCGGGCGGTGGCCGGGGCGGGGACCGCGTTCGTCCTGTCCGTGCTGCTCGGGCCCTCCCTCATCCGCATTCTCACCCGCCTCAGGCTCGGCCAGCCCATCCGGAGGGGGAAGCACCACGAGGTGCTGGAGGATCTCCACGGCGGCAAGGCGGGCACCCCCACCATGGGCGGGTGGCTCATTCTGGCCACGGTGACCCTGGCCAGCGTGCTCTGGGCGCGGCCGGGCAGCGTGTACCCCTGGCTGGTGCTGGCCATGTTCTGGGTCATGGGCCTCATCGGCTTCTGGGACGACTGGCTGAAGGTGTCGGGACAGGACACCCGGGGACTGAGGGCCTGGCAGAAGATGGCTGTCCAGGCCCTGGCCGTGGCCGTCCTGTGCTTCCACCTGCATCAGCACGAGCCCACCCGGGAGCGGCTGTTCCAGCTCATGGTGCCCTTCTTCAAGGACCCCCTGATCTGGAACATGGGCCTGATCCCCGCCTTCCTCTTCGTGTTCCTGGTCGTGGTGGGCTCGGCCAACGCGGTGAACCTCACCGACGGTCTCGACGGTCTGGCCATCGGCTGCAGCGGCTCGGTGGCCCTGGCCTACGGCATCCTGGCCTATGTGGCCGGCCATGCCATCTTCGCCCAGCACCTGCTCGTGCCCTATGTGCCGGGCACCGGGGAGCTGGCCGTCTTCTGCGCCTGCCTGCTCGGGGGGTGCCTCGGGTTCCTCTGGTTCAACTGCCATCCCGCCCAGATGTTCATGGGCGACACCGGCAGCCTCGCCCTCGGCGGGGCCATCGCCACCGTGGCCGTGCTGGTCAAGCACGAGCTCACCCTGCTCATCGCGGGGGCGGTGTTCGTGGCCGAGGCGCTGAGCGTGATGATCCAGGTCGCCTCCTTCAGGACCACCGGCCGGCGGGTGTTTCTGTGCGCCCCGCTGCACCATCATTTCGAGCACCTCGAACGCCGCCGGGCCCAGGCCGAGAACCGGCCCGAGGCCCGCATCGAGAACCGCATCGTGGTCCGGCTCTGGATCGTCTCCATCATCTGCGCCCTGGCCGCCGTGGCCACGCTGAAGATCCGATGACCGACGGCGCGGACATCCTGGTGGTCGGGCTCGGCGAAAGCGGCGAGGCCGCCGCCCTGCTCGCCCATGCCGAGGGGGCCAACGTCACCGTGGCCGACACCCGCGAGACCGACGGCCTGCGGGCCCGGGCCCGGGCCCTCGATCTCCTGGGCATCCGCACGGTTCTGGGCTGTGCCGACCCCGCCTCCCTCGGCCGGTTCGACGAGGCGGTGATCAGCCCCGGGCTGCCCCTCGGCAGCCCGGCCATCCGGGGGCTGGCCGAGGCCGGCCTGTCCGTCGTGCCCGAGTTCGAGTTCGCGGCCCGGTGCTTCGAGGGAACCATCCTCGCCATCACCGGCTCCAATGGCAAGAGCACCATGTGCCAGTGGTGTCACGACGCCCTGGTCGCGGCCGGGCGCCGGACCGGCCTGGGCGGAAACTTCGGTCCCGCCGCCTCGCGGGTGATCCTCGCCGACGGTCACGAGCTGGACTGGCTGGTGCTGGAGCTGAGCTCCTTCCAGCTCGAGGCGGCGCGGGCGTTCCGGCCCCGGGGCGCGGTGCTGCTGAATCTGCTCCCCAACCACCTCGACCGCCACGGATCCATGGACGGCTACCGCGCGGCCAAGGCCCGGCTGTTCCAGGCCATGGAGGAGGGCGACGTGGCCGCCGCGCCCGCCGATCTTCTGGACCGCCTGGCCATCCCCGGGCCCGTCGGGCGCATCGCCACCGGCCCCGGCGGCGACGCGGTGTGGAGCGGCGGCTCCGTCCGCAGCCGTGACGGCGAGGTCCTCGCCGATCTCTCGGGCACCCCCCTCGACAACCCCGTCCACGGGGCCAACGCGGTGGGCCCCGCCGCCGTGCTCCGGCGCCTGGGCGTGCCTGCGGAGGCCCTGCGCCGGGCCGCCGAGGCCTTCCAGCCGCTTCCCCACCGCCTCCAGCCCCTGGGCGCGTGGCGCGGGATCCGGTTCGTCAACGACTCCAAGTCCACCAACGCGGCCGCCCTCGGGGCCGCCCTCGCCGCCATGGACGCCCCGGTCCGGCTGCTGGCCGGGGGACGGGCCAAGCCCGAGGACTTCTCCGGGCTGGCCCCCGCGCTCCGGGCCCGGGCGGCCAGCATCCATCTGTTCGGCGAGAGCCAGGATCTGCTGGCCGCCGCCTGGGCCGGGACCGGGGTGCCGGTGTCCCGGGCGCCCGATCTCGAGGCCGCCTTCGCGCAGGCCGTCGCCGCCGCGGGTTCAGGAGAAATCGTGCTTTTCTCCCCCGGGTGTGTTAGCTATGATCAGTTTCAGAATTTCGAGCGTCGAGGGGACGCTTTCGTGTCGCTCACCCGGCGACTGACTCAGGAGGGTAGACAGCCATGACCAAGCAAGCCGATACCAACGGCGGCGAGATCCGCCGCACGCAGGGGGTCCGCACCCCCGTCGTGGTCGCCCTGGTGGCGGCCCTGCATGTGGGCGCCCTGGGCGCGTTCCTCTTCATCCAGGGGTGTGTCACCCGCACCGTGAGCACCCCGCCGGAGCGAGCCACCTTGCCGCCTCCGCCGGAGCCCGAGACGCCGCCGCGACCCGAGCCGCCCGAGTTCACCCTGCCTCCGCGCACCACGGCCCCCCGGCCCACGCCCGCCCCGGCGCCGCTCATGCCGACGCCCGAGCCCGGCCCGACCTACACGGTGCAGGCGGGCGATTCCCTGTCCCGGATCGCCCAGCGCCATGGTGTCACCGCGGATGAGATCGCCCAGCTCAACCAGATCACCAACCGCAACATGATCCGGGTCGGGCAGAAGCTGGTGCTCCCCGAACACGCCCGGGCGCGAACCCCCGCGCCCACGCCCGCCCCGACGCCCGCCCTGGACGCCCCTGCCGCCCCGGACGACGCGCCCGCCGGCACGACGGTGGTGCGGCCCGGCGACACACTCACCCATATCGCCCGCCGCCATGGCACCACGGTGGCCGCGCTCCGGGAGGCCAACAACCTCACGTCGGACCTCATCCGGGTGGGCCAGACCCTCAAGCTGCCCGGGGCCGCCGACGCTCCCGAGCCCCGGGCCACGCCCCGCCCCGCCGAGCCCCGACCGGACGCGCCGGAGGTCACCCCGCCGCCCGACCCCATCCCGCCGGTGGGGATCGAAGGCATCGACCACGCCCCCTCCACCTACCGGGTGAAGGACGGCGAGACCCTGGACGACATCGCGCGGAAGTTCATCGTCAGCAAACAGGAGCTGATGCGGGTGAACAACCTCGCCGAAGGGCAGGCCCTCCAGGCCGGTCAGACCATCCTCATCCCCTGGAACACCCTGCCCTGACCCGTCGGCCCGCGCCGTCGCGGACCAGGAGCTGAACCCGGGAGGGATCCCCGCCCATGACCCGCGCGTCGGCCATCCTCGCGCTGGTCGCCCTGGCTCTGGTCGCCGTGGGGATGGTCATCCTCAGCAGCGCCAGTCCCGTCCAGGGCGGGGCCATGGCGGATTTCCGGCTGGTCCAGCGGCAGGCCGTCTATCTCGTCCTCGGGCTGGTGGCCGCCGTCGTCGCCTCCCGGATCGACTACCACCACTGGCAGGCCCTGGCCGTTCCCCTGGCCGTGTTCTGCCTGATCCTGCTCGGCCTGGTGCTCATTCCCGGAGTGGGGGTCGAGGTCAAGGGCAGCCGGCGCTGGCTCGCCGTGGCGGCCGGGGTCCGCCTCCAGCCTTCCGAACCGGCCAAGTTCGCCTGCATCGCCGTCCTCGCCTGGTGGATGACCCGCGCCCAGCGGCGGCTCGACCGCTGGGGGCCGGGGCTTCTCGTGCCCTTCGGGATCCTGGGCCTGTTCTGCGGGCTCGTCATCCTCGAGCCCGACTTCGGCACCACCGCCCTCATCGGCACGGTGGGCCTGCTTATCATGGTGGTGGCGGGCGCGCGTTGGCGGATGGTGGTCCCGCCGGTCCTGGTCGGCGGGGTGGGCTTCGCCTGGCTCATCGCCCGCGACGAGGTCCGCTACCGCCGGTTCATGGCCTTTCTGCATCCCGAGCAGCACGCCGACACCGCCGGGTATCAGGTCTTGCAGGCCCTCTACGCCTTCGTGGTGGGCGGGCCGTTCGGAGTGGGGCTCGGCAACAGCATCCAGAAGCGGTGGTACCTGCCCGAGGCCCACACCGACTTCATCTTCGCCATCCTGGCCGAGGAGCTGGGCCTGGTGGGGAGTTTCGGCGTCTGCCTGCTCTACCTCGTCTTCTTCGTCAACGGCATCCGGATCGCCCTGCGCACGCCCGACCTGTTCGGGCGGCTGCTCGCCTTCGGCATCGTGATGATGGTCACCGTCCAGGCCGCCTTCAACATCGCCGTGGTCACCGGCAGCGTGCCCACCAAGGGCCTGGCCCTGCCCCTCATCAGCTACGGCGGATCGAGCCTCGTCACCACCCTGGCCATGTGCGGCGTGCTCTACAACCTGGCCCGCCAGGGCGAGATGGACCGGATCCGCCAGCGCCCCCGGGCCCGCAAGTCGGCGCGGAACACAAGGGTCTGACCCCTACGCTCGTCCTGTGCCTCAAGCGGCTGAGCAAGGCCGTGCAGAAGTGGACCAGGTACCGGGGGCGGCAGGGGTACCTCAACCTGATCTCGCAGTTCCTCTGAGCGGCCCCGCCACCGGCGAGGCTCGTAGCCGAACGCGCCAAGCGTTTGGCCGACTGCGAGGACGAGCTTGGCAAGGCGCGAAGCTCCTCCGCAGGCGCTTCTCCGGCCTCGTTCCCAGCGTCATTCACGGCCTTGGCGGCCGCGGCTACGGGCGCCGGAAGACCAGGGTGGCGTTGGTGCCGCCGAAGCCGAAGCTGTTGGACATGACGGTGTTCAGCGTCACCCCGTCGCGGCGCTCGCGCACCACGTCGAGGCCCTCGCCGGCCGGATCGAGGGTCTCGATATTGGCCGAGGCGGCGATGAACCCGTGCTCCATCATAAGCAGGGTGTAGATGGCCTCGTTGACCCCGGCCGCGCCCAGCGCGTGGCCGGTGAGGGACTTGGTGGAGGCAATGGGCGGGGCGGCTTGGGTGCCGAACACCTCGCGCACCGCCTCCAGCTCCTTCCCGTCCCCGGCCGGGGTGCTGGTGCCATGGGGGTTGAGGTAGTCCACCGGACCCTCGATCCCGTCCAGGGCCATCCGCATGCAGCGGACGGCGCCTTCGCCCGAGGGCTGGACCATGTCCGCCCCGTCGGAGGTGGCCCCGTAGCCGACCAGCTCGGCGAGGATTGTGGCGCCCCGCGCCCGGGCGTGCTCCAGCTCCTCCACCACCAGCATGCCCGCGCCGCCGGAGATGA
This sequence comes from PVC group bacterium, assembly GCA_003566475.1. Classification (GTDB taxonomy): domain Bacteria; phylum Verrucomicrobiota; class Kiritimatiellia; order SS1-B-03-39; family PXDE01; genus PXDE01. Next base: position 11,721 of record PXDE01000056.1, read on the forward strand.
CGAAACCGTCGCGCTCCGTGTCGAAGGCCCGGGAGGCCTTCTCCGGCGCGCCGTTGTAGCGGGAGGAGAGGGCGCCCATGCCGTCGAACATCACCGAGCTGCCCCAGTGGACCTCCTCGGCCCCGCCCGCGAGCACCACGTCCTGCTTGCCCATCTGGATGAGCTCGGCCGCGTTGCCGATGCAGTGGGCGCTGGTGGCGCAGGCCGAGCTGATGCAGTAGCTGACCCCCTTGATCCGGAACGCGGTGGCCAGATTGGCCACGTTGGCCGAGGACATGCACTTGGTGACCATGTAGGGGCCGACCCGGCGCGGGCCCTTCTCGCGGACGGTGTCCGCGCACCAGATGACGTTGACGGTGGACGCTCCCCCGGACCCGGCGATGAGCCCGGTGCGCAGATGGGAGACCTCGGCCTCGGTCAGGCCGGCGTGGGAGATGGCCTCGCGGAGGGCGATATAGTTCATGATCCCCCCGTCGCTCATGAACCGCTTGAGCTTGCGGTCGATGCCGTCGTCCTCGGGGAGAGGCACCGGCCCGTTGACCTGGCTGCGGAAGCCCAGATCGGCGTATTCCTGGCAGAACCGGATGCCGGAGCGGCCTTCGCGGAGGGAGTCGAGCACCTCGGCCCGGTTCTGGCCGATGCTGGAGATGATGCCCATTCCGGTGATGACGACACGACGCATGGGGGAGCCTCCTAGAAGGAGTCGGTGGAGGTGAACAGCCCGACCTTGAGGTCGGTGGCGGTGTAGATGACGCGGCCGTCCACGGCCATGGCCGCGTCGGCGATGCCCATGATGAGTCTGCGGAGGATGACCCGCTTGAGGTCGACGGTGTAGGTGACCTTCTGGCTGGCGGGCAGGACCTGGCCGGTGAATTTGACCTCGCCCACG